>JAQVQL010000133.1 GCA_028701595.1 Herbinix sp. | reverse complement strand
GCAATGTTACTGGTTCTTAGTTTAGCAGCATGTAGCAAGGAAAAATCAGACCTAGAATCTTCTAAAACAGATACACCTGCAGCAACAGATGCAAAGGTAACTTTAGTCTATGCTGAAGTAAATCCGGCAGAATCCCTGATGGGTAAGATGGCAATTGAATTTAAGACGAAAGTAGAAGAACTTTCTGGTGGAACTGTTACCGTTGATCTTCAGTTCGGTGGTGTACTTGGAGCTGAAGGCGATGTTTTGGATACTATGATTGGTGGAGCTGATACTATTGATATGTCGAGAATCAGTGCCTTCAGTTTGAATTCTTACGGTACAAAGTTATCATCACTTCTTTCTGTTCCTTACATTGTTAGTAATCGTGACCATTTCTGGGCTATAGCAGCATCAGATTATGGCCAGGCAGTGTTAGATGAGCCTAAAGAACTTGGACTTGGTGTTCGTGGTTTGTTCTTTGCAGAAGAAGGCTTCCGTAATTTATTCTTTAAAGATGAAATTAAATCAATCGAGGGTACTAATGGCAAAAAAATTCGTGTTTCTACAGACCCTATTATGATGGGTATGATAGAGGGACTTGGTGGAAGCCCGACAACTATCGCATTTACAGAGCTTTATTCCTCTCTTTCATCAGGTGTTGTCGATGGTGCTGAGCAGCCAATCGCAAATTATCAGAGTAATTCATTTAACGAAGTTGCTCCTTACATGATCCTTGATGGTCATACCATGGGCGCAGCTGAAGTTATCATAACAGATACAGCATGGGCTAAACTTTCAGAAGCTCAGCAGAAGGCAGTTGTTGAGGCTGGTGAAGCAGCAAGTAAATTTAATGCAGGACTTTCAGAAGAGAACGAAAATAAGTGTATTGAGGAGCTCAAAGCAGAAGGTGTAACATTTGTAGAAGTTACGGATCTTCAGCCTTGGAGAGATGCATGTGCTGATACAATTGCTACAGCAACAGCAGGTATGGAAGACTATGTAAAACAAATTCAGGATCTTTCAAAATAATATATATAGGAATGTCACTGCGTAAAGTGGTATTTCTACGAGCCGGTACTATGTACTGGCTCGTATTATATCAGACGAGTGGTGGAATATTATAGGAGGTAAATAAATGAGCAGTTTCTGGATTAGGATGGAAAAAGTCAAACCGATCTACGATTTTGTTGATAAACTTGTTATGCTTTTATGCAAGCTGCTTCTGGTTGCAGAAGTTATTATTACAACCATCGTTGTATCCGGTCGTTTTTTAGCAAGTCATTCTCCAGCATGGGGAGAGGAACTGACATTGACCTGTATGATTTATATGGCTATGCTCGGTGCGACAATAGCACTTCGTAAGAATGCGCATATTCGTATGACTTCATTTGATCGTTATCTGCCCAATAAAGTTGTCTATGTTCTTGATATATTGGCTGATGTGGTGGTTTTAGTTTTCGCGATTATTATGATCAAGGAAGGATTTGCTTATTCGTTAAGTATAGGATCAAAGGGAACTTATATCAGTCTTCCGGGGCTATCAAAATTCTGGCTCTATTTCCCGGTACCTTTGGCAGGTATTGCAATGATCTTTTTTGAGATAGAAGCGGTATTTAATCATCTGAAACAATTTTTTGTAAAAGCAGGGGAAGAAGGTGAAGTAGAATGAATCCTAATACGACAGCCATACTAATTTTATTGGTTTCATTCGCAATTATGATTCTTTTAAGATTCCCAATTGCCTATGCAGTAGGTATCTCATCCGTTCTATGTATTTTATATATGGGAAAACCTCTAACAATTGTAGTCCAGATGATGGTCAAAGGTGTAAATGCCTTTAGCTTGATGGCGGTTCCTTTCTTTATCCTGATGGGTGTTCTGATGGGTTCAGGCGGTATATCTGAAAAATTGATTGCTTTTGCCGACTCCCTGGTAGGATGGATGCGCGGCGGTCTTGGTATGGTTAACTGTGTGGATTCCTTTTTCTTTGGTGGCATCTCCGGTTCCGCAGCAGCCGATACAGCCTCCCTGGGAACAATACTAATTCCTATTATGGTGAAGCAAGGCTATGATGATGATTTTGCAACAGCACTTACAATTACATCCTCCGTGCAAGGCATTCTTGTTCCTCCGAGCCATAATATGGTTATATATGCAACTACGGCAGGCGGCATTTCCGTTGGCAGTCTATTCCTTGCTGGATATCTTCCGGGTGCACTCCTTTGTATATGCTTAATGGTAGGTACATACATTATTTCGGTAAAGCGTAATTATCCGAGAGGCTCAAAATTCAGCCTTATTAATGTTTTCAAACAGTTAATAAAGTCTTTCTGGGCTCTTGCTGCTATCTTGATTGTAGTTGTTGGCGTTGTTGCCGGTGTCTTTACAGCAACGGAATCTGCAGCTATTGCTGTAATCTATAGCTTATTCGTCAGTATGTTTGTTTATAAAGGATTGGATTTAAAGGGAGTATGGAAAGCTTTTGGCGATGCCATGGATACTTTATCCATCGTCCTGATTCTGATTGCAACCTCCAACGTATTTGGATATTGCCTGACACTGTTAAATGTACCTAAGATGGCAGCTGGAGCAATTACTAGTATTACTACAAATCCGATTATATTAGCATTATTGATAAACTTAATTCTCTTATTCCTTGGATGCATCATGGATATGGCTCCAATCATTTTGATTGCCACCCCGATTTTATTACCTCTTGCTAAATCTATAGGAATTGATCCGATACAGTTTGGCATCATTATGATGTTAAATTGTGGTATTGGACTACTGACCCCCCCTGTTGGTGCAGTGCTTTTCATTGGTTCTGCAGTATCAAAGGTGCAAATGGAACGCCTGGTAAAGGCTACCATACCATTCTATATCTGCATGCTTCTTGCGTTGCTTTTAATAACCTTTGTGCCTGCTATCACCTTATGGATACCACATATCTTTATGGATTATCCGCTGTAGCATATGATTAAAAATTAGTAAAGAAAGAGGTAGATGTTATGCAGATGACCTTTCGCTGGTATGGTGAGGGCAATGACAGTGTAACTCTGGAACAGATCAAACAAATCCCTGGAGTTAAAGGAATTGTCTGGGCTCTTCATGACAAACAGCCCGGAGAAGTTTGGGAAGCCACGGAGATTACCAAAGTTCAGAAGCAGTTAGAACCGTATGGTTTTAATATGGAGGTCGTGGAATCTGTCAATGTTCATGATGATATTAAAATCGGTCTTCCAAGCAGAGATCAGTATATTGAAAATTACAAGCAGACCTTGAGAAATTTAAGTCAATTTGGAGTAAAGGTAGTATGCTACAATTTTATGCCAGTTTTTGACTGGACACGTACAGATTTATTTCATCCAGTAGGTGATGGCTCTACGACAATGTATTATGAAAAAGATAAGATTTTCGAGGATCCGGAGAAAATGGCATCCTACATATTAGAAGAATCCGGAGATCTTACCATGCCCGGATGGGAACCGGAACGTATGGCAAAATTAACAGAGTTATTTGAAGCTTATAAACCGGTTACCAGAGAAAAGCTTTGGGATAACCTGAAATATTTTCTGGAAGCAATTATATCTACCTGCAGAGAATGCGGTATTAAAATGGCAATTCATCCGGATGATCCGCCGTGGGATATCTTTGGATTACCAAGACTTCTTGTCGATGATAAATCCATTGGACGTTTTCTTGCGATGGTTGACGATCCTTACAACTGTCTGACATTGTGCTCCGGTTCGCTGAGTTCCAACCCGACTAATCATATTGCAGATATTGTAAGAAAGTATTGTAACAGAATTGTATTTGCGCACATTCGAAATGTGAAGCATTTTCCTAATGGTGATTTTATGGAGGTTTCCCATCGTGACTGTGAAGGAAATACAGGTGTTTTAGATATTATCAAAGCCTACCATGATTGTGGGTATGAAGGTTATATCCGACCGGACCACGGTAGACATATCTGGAATGAAAAATGTCGTCCCGGATATGGATTATATGACAGAGCACTGGGTATTATGTATATCCTAGGCGCATGGGAGATGTTGAATAAAGAGAAGGAACATTGAAGCTTAAAAGAGGCCTATGTCACCGCTTAGGTGGCAAAAGCCTCTTATTAACGTCAGGGAGTGTGTGAATAAAAGTCTGTTAATACTTTCTTAATGGTGACAACTACCATTACAAAAGTATTACTGACCCATCTGCTTTGCGAAGTTTTTCTTGTCGATATATTGAACATCGCATAACCACAAGGGTTTTGAGTTGTGTTATATATTATATATGATGTTTTGACACCTATTAGTGTGTCAGTTTTAAACAATAACTATAAATAAATGATGTTTTTTGACACACATGAAACATCAAGTGTGTCAGTCCCTAATCACATAGGCTTTGAAATGGTCTGATGTTTAGGCAAACATTAATTCTAACTATTGCAATGGCACCTTAAGTTTCTGACCTACATGGATCGTAGTCTTACTTAGATTATTCAACTTCATAATCTCCTTAAAGCGAGTTCCCTTGCCTAGATACTTATGGGAAATTCTCCATAGAGTATCGCCTTTTTTTACTTTTACCACCATATAGGTTTTATCCTTTACCTTACCGTCCTTGCCTATTACCTTATACCTTACATCCTTTAAATTATTATCTTTGATGTATTTGTATACTGGAGAGTTCTCATAAAGCAAGAGCATACCAGTGTCATCATAGGAGTAAGAGTCCAATATTTCTTTACTAATTATTTCTACTGAAGCCGGAATCTCTAATGTCTTTAATTTTTTAAGGACTTTAGATTTTAAACCTAAACTACCAAGTTTCTTTAATTTCTTGGGTAACTGGAGAACTTCTAATGAGTCACAGTCCTCAAAAGCATAATCCCCTATTATCTCAACATTATCTTTCATCTGTACTTCATTTAAATTTACACATGCAGAAAATGCACCCTTTCCAATTTCAGTCAATGTTTTGGGTAAAGTGACTTTTGTAATGGGAGAAAAAGACATGCCACTATCTGCCAGCCTAATAACTCCTTCTGGAACAATTACTTCTTCTTTTGCATTACGAGCATCGATTAAAATATTATTTACAATAACAAGACCCGACTCTGCATCTGCCCTTTTTGAGTCCAACCAAGGCGTTCCTAAAAAAGCATTCCCACCAATATTTGTAACACTCTCAGGAATATTAAGTTTTGATAAATTTTCACAAAACATAAAGGCAGAGTTATCAATTTTAGTAACACTTTTAGGAATATTTATTTCTGCTAAACTACTGCAACTACCAAAGGCGGATGGACCAATTATAGTAACACCCTCAGGAATAATAATTTCTGCTAAACTACTACTCATATAAAAAGCAGCTATACCTATTGTCGTTACAGAATCAGGAATCACTACTTCTGTAATAGTACTATTGTAGTTAAGTCCATTGTTTGCCATGAACTCTCCACCACCAATTTCCTTTACCCCGTCTGGAATAATTACAACTTTTTCTGAACCTGTATACTTCTTTAATACTCCATTTTCTATTACAAAATCTGACGAGGTATCTCTTTCCTCTGCTTTTACTGTAGGGGACTTAAATCCTATCAACAAAACAATCAACATAATAATTTGACCAAACAAAACTTTGTTTTTCATAATATCCCTTCCTTACACTTATTATAGTAATATTTGCTCTTATACAAGTAAACAAATTTGAGGGAGGTTTTGTGACAATTAAAAAATTATTTTTGCGGAACACTCTTTGCTATAGAATATAAATCATCTTTACCTAAACTGGATGTTACTGAATATACATATATATCATCATACCAACTGATAAACTGTACTTCCTTATTAGAAAAATAAATGCCCGTATGTCCATTAATCTCTATGTCTTCAACTATAATACCTTCTGTATTAAGGTGCATCGAGAGATCTTTATTCCTTTTTTGTTCATATATAATATAATCATTATCCTTTATATATTCCAAATAAACACTTTCATCTTCATCTTCTATATGAATTGAAAATCCATCTGGAATATACGTTGGTTTATATACCTTGAATTTTTCATCTATGATAGGCCGAGGTGAGCTGTTTTTATCATAAAATATTTCTGTATATTTTTCATATACAGAAATTACAAATTTAAATACTGCTCTTTGTAATGTAGATGCATTTATTATAACAGCAGGCATTATAATAATTATAATAATAGCAATTGTAATTCTTTTCTGTAAACTAAATGGTCTTGCAGTAGTTTTTTTCTTTTTATTTTGTTTAATTAGCCTTTTCATCCTATACTTAAATTTATAGGAAAACTGATGGATTATATCCTCTTCTTTTGGAAGACTATTTAAGTAATATGTATTGACACTCAATAAAGCTTCCTTTAATTCATCATCACTAAAATTACATTTCATTAGATTTCTCCTTCTCTAATTGATCTTCAATTTTCTGCTTTGCACGCTCTATACGTTTCCGTGCATTCACTTCAGTAATTCCTAAAGAATCGGCAATCTCCTGATATGTAAACTCATATACGAATTTCAAAGTAATTATATCTCTA
>JAQVQL010000132.1 GCA_028701595.1 Herbinix sp. | reverse complement strand
CATTCATTTTTTCTCCAAACATCCTTTACACCACGCGATGAGAAATTTATTCGGCATGCCGACGAATTGAGGTTAGCATTTGGTGAGCTACTTGAGGATTGTATAGCCTTATCTAATGGGGTTATAAGCAGAGCGGCAATTGCTTCGGGAGAAATAATCACACAATATACAATGGAGGCTGAAAAGCTTACTGAATTTTATACTGGTATAGCGTTTAACACAGATATAACAAAGGCAGAGAAGGGCTTAGCACCGGGAAGTGATTTTAATCCACTATTAGAGCGAAGAGTTTTTGCATTGAACAAAAGAGCACTGTTATTACTTGATGATATAATTCAATTTAAAAATAAAATATTAAATGATGTACTGTGCTGTAAGATGTTCACGCTAAATTATCCACTATTGATTGATCATATCTTAAGAGAAGCTAAGCTTTATAGACGTCTTATTCAGAGATTACAATCGAGAGAGCATATAAATATTCAAAGAGAAGCCTTTGAACAGGAAGCATTTTGGAATCAAATTATGGCTGAACATGCCAAATTCATTCGTGGTCTTTTGGACCCTTCCGAGGAGGAGCTGTTTAACACTGCCGACCGCTTTGGACATGAATTCGATAAGCTGACATGTGAGGCTAAGGAGGTTATGGACAGAACAGCACCTGTTGATTTATCAAGAGTAACAAGAGATAGTTTACAAGCTACTAAGGGTATACGTGATTTTAAAGCCCAAGGAACTGAGGGATTATTGGAGTGTAAGATTAAATCAATTATTATACCTCTACTGGCAGATCATACTCTTCGTGAAGCAAATCATTTTATAAAGCTTTTAAAAATTTTTCAAAATCACGGATAATTAGAATGAATTTTTTTCACTCTTATTACAAACAATAAAAAAGTAATATTAATGTTTGGAGGGATTGAAAAATGGCTATTAGAAAGATGGATAAACCAAATGAAGGAATTAAATGTATTGTAAACACATGTGAGTATTATATGAATGGAGACCATTGCTCAGCTGAGCAGATACAGGTAGAACCAAGAAATGCAGTAGATTCGGAAGAAACAGATTGTTCAACATTTTCAAAGAGAGATAGTTTTAGTTAATAGTTTCATGTATTATCAGAATTTATATGTTCAAAAAGAAGAGACTGTTTCATAAACTTAGGGTTTCACCTATGCAATAATGAAACGGCCTCTTTTTACTTAAGCAAGTGAATTGTACCCTCATCATTTAGGGTCTTAATTATTGTTGCTATGACGGGCAGCAGTAGTAGCCCTAACACACCCATCAGCTGTGCTCCCACATACATAAGAATTAGAGTTATAATGGGATGAAGACCAATCTGTTGTCCGACTATCTTAGGCTCTATCGTCTGGCGCACGGCTGTGATTATGATATATAGGATAAACATCCCGATACCAAGCTTTGTATTGCCAAGAATTAGTGCAATAATTGCCCAAGGAAGTAGGACCGCACCAGTCCCCAGGATAGGTAAAACATCAATAACTGCTATCATGGCTCCGAACAAGAAGGGGTTAGGAATTCTAAGTATCCAAAATCCAATAGACAGCTCTAAGAAAGTGACTGATATTATTGCAGTGTAAGCTTTGATAAATTTAGCAATAGTACCTATACCGTTATCCTTAAGTCTTACCACAATTTTCCTACGTTCTCCTACAAACTGTCTCATTAAGAAATCGGATATCTTATAATAATCGATTGTAAAGAAGAATGAGGATACGATAGTGAATATGAGCTTAATCAATAAGGATGGTAGTTTTCCCGCAAGTCCAGTAATTGTAGAAATTACTGTTGAGGAGGCATCCTTAACAAAGGAGAATATGGTATCACTGATATTAAGAACGAATTCCTCAATATAGGGCTTTACATCAGGAAATTGATCTATGAAATTATTTGTTATCTTTTCTAAAGCGGGCTCTATGGTATATCTATATAAATCAGGCAGTTGTCCGAAGACGTCCTTTACAAATGTAAATACCTTTGCCCCTATTACACTTAGTATTAATACAAGAACGCCATAGAAAATTATTAGGATTAATATGGCAATAATAGAGCGTTTTATACGGGTCTTTTTATCTATAAAATCAATTATTCTTCGAAATAACACTGCAATGATTAGACCAATAATAAACGGCATCAAAAGGGGCAACAGATATTTTATGACAATATATCCGAGCCCTAATATTAATATGATATATATTACATTTAAGATAAATGCCTTCCGCTTTTCTAAATTCATTATTATGCACAAACCTTTCTAGTGTGTAGATATTAATAAGATAAGGCTTTTGGTCAAGACTAGGAATTTTTCATAACAATCTGTTCTATGATGTCTGCAACATCTTCACAATTGTCACAACATTTTTCGAGTCTGTCTAAAATTTCAGTCCAAGTCATAAGTTCGATAGGATCTTTTGAAGTCAAATGCAGATTACTCATTATATTAAAATAAAGTCCATCTCCCTCTTCTTCAAGCCGATTTATTTCAATTATTTTGCTATGAAGAATCTTGGAACTTTTAAAGTTCTGAAATTCGACTAAGGCTTCATGCATTGACCTACAGCTAGAGGAAATCAGTTCTGTGAATTTAAGAATTTCTGGTCTTAGGATTTTTATATTATACATTGATATATATAAAAGAACATCCTCAACTGAATCAGTCACATCATCAATCTCCTGAGATAAAGAAATAATATCTTCACGTTCAATCGGAGGTAAAAATTCCTTTACAAGATGATTCATAAGAACATGTTTTGCTAAATCTGCATTATGTTCGATTTCATGCATCTCCTTTACCCTAATTGATAATTCAGATGGTTTAAAATCTGTCAAAATTTTATGCAGAATTTCAGCCGATGTTAAGGAGTATTTTGATAAGTTTATAAATGATTCAAAATAATTAAAACCGTGCTTTTTTTTCATAATTCTTACTTCCTTCCGATTTGTATTGTATGTAATATATGCTATAAGAATAAACTGATATTTTTTGGTAAAAAATATTAAATCAGATTAAAAAATCTTCATAAACAGATGAGCCATTAAAAATCCAAGTAAACCACAACCGGGGAAGGTTAATATCCAAGCTATAACCATTTCCTTTACAACACTCCAGTTGACACTTGAAATTCTTTTGGAGGCCCCAACACCCATAATGGCAGTGGTCTTAGTATGTGTCGTACTGACAGGCATTCCAGCAAGTGAAGCAACAAGTAAGCTTGTCGCAGCAGCAATATCAGCTGAAAAGCCCTGAAAAGCATCCAGCTTTACCATTCCCATTCCAACTGTCTTTATAATACGATATCCTCCGATGGAGGTTCCTAATGCCATAACAAGAGAGCATAGCACCATAAGCCAAATGGGAATCTCTAATTCGGCAGCATTACCAGTACCACCTGATAAGACTATTCCTAGCATAAAAATACCCATAAATTTCTGTCCGTCCTGAGCGCCGTGCATGAATGCCATGGCTGCACCTCCGGCTACCTGGGCATTCTTGAAAAACTTAGTGGTCTTTCTTTTATCCATATCCTTACATAGATAACCTATAAATCTTGTGACTGCAAAGCCTAATCCAAAACCAAGAATGGTTGACATGAATAAACCATATATGACATTAATCCACTCTCCCCCATTTACACCCTTTCCGCCCTGAAGTGCAAGAGCAGCACCGGTTACACCCGCAATAAGTGCATGGGATTCGCTTGTGGGTATTCCAAAAGCCCAAGCTGCAGTAGCCCAAACAACTATGGCAAATAAAGCGGCACATAGAGCTATTAAGGCATTTTTACTTTCTCCAAAGTAAACCATTTTTGATATAGTTTCTGCAACCGCCTTATTAACCATAGTCATTAGTAAGACTCCGAGAAAATTGAAGATGGCAGCCATAATAATTGCACTTTTTGCAGAAATAGCCCTGGTAGATACACAGGTTGCAATTGCATTGGGAGCATCAGTCCAACCATTTACTAAAATTACTCCCAAAATTAACACGACAGTAATCAATAATGCAGGGTTAGATAGAGAATTAAGAAACTCAGATAAAGTAATTGTCATAATTGCGCCTCCTGGAGCATATAATGAATACTTATATATTACACCATTAAAATAATAACATTTATATAGTTTCTAAGCAATACATATTATTGATTGTATAAAAATTAACATTAGATGGAAAGCGTTTAAAAAAAATAAAATTTAATCATTGATTTTTATAGCAATATCCTTTATTATATACTGTACTACTTTAAACCGACAATAACTTACAGATATGTAAGTAATGCATAAATATTAATTTGGGCTGATGCCCAAATTCACTGTTTTTATGAGAATGGAGGATTACTATGAGAAGCGATTCAGTTAAAAAAGGAATACAACAGGCACCCCATAGATCGTTGTTTAATGCTCTGGGATATACAAAAGAGGAACTACATAGACCAATTATTGGCATTGTCAGTTCACATAATGAGATTGTACCCGGACATATGAATCTTGATAAAATCGCTGATGCGGTCAAGCTTGGAGTTGCTATGGCCGGTGGAACCCCTGCAGTATTTCCTGCTATAGCAGTCTGTGACGGAATAGCCATGGGACATCAAGGAATGAAATATTCCCTAGCAACAAGAGACTTAATAGCAGATTCTACGGAAAGCGTGGCTATGGCTCATCAATTTGATGCCCTAGTAATGATTCCGAATTGTGATAAAAATGTACCCGGCCTCCTTATGGCCGCTGCAAGGCTTAATGTTCCTACTATATTTGTTAGTGGTGGACCTATGCTTGCAGGTAAAGTTAAGGGTCAGAAGCACAGCCTCTCCAGTATATTTGAAGCAGTTGGTGCATATAGTGCTGGCAAGATGACAGAGAATGAAGTTGAGGAATACGAGAACAAGATATGTGCATCCTGTGGATCATGTTCTGGTATGTATACAGCTAACTCCATGAACTGCCTAACAGAGGCAATCGGTATGGGACTTAAGGGTAACGGTACCATCCCCGCAGCATACTCTGAGAGAATTCGTCTAGCAAAGCATGCTGGTATGAAGATTATGGAGCTGCTTGAGAAAGATATACGTCCCCGTGATATTATGACTAAGGAAGCCTTCCTTAACGCTCTGACTGTAGATATGGCGCTTGGCTGCTCTACCAATACCATGCTTCATCTTCCTGCTATAGCCCATGAGGTTGGCTTTGAACTTAATATAGACATAGCAAATGAGATTAGTGCAAAGACACCTAACCTATGCCATCTGGCACCAGCAGGACCCACCTATATGGAGGATCTCCATGAAGCAGGCGGTGTATATGCTGTCATGAATGAGCTTAATAAGAAGGGATTATTAAAGACAGATTTGATAACAGCAACAGGACAGACAGTGGAAGAGAATATCAAAAACTGTAATAATTTTGATCACGATGTAATTAGACCTATTGATAATCCTTATAGCCAGACGGGTGGAATAGCGGTGGTAAAGGGTAATCTAGCTCCGGATTCCGGTGTGGTCAAGCGATCAGCAGTTGCACCTGAGATGCTAAAGCATGAAGGACCCGCCAGAGTATTCGACTGTGAAGAGGATGCTATAGAAGCTATCCTTGGCAAGAAAATTAATGCCGGCGATGTGGTGGTTATTAGATATGAAGGACCTAAGGGAGGACCAGGTATGAGAGAAATGCTTAATCCAACCAGTGCGATTATGGGTATGGGACTAGGATCGAGTGTAGCATTAATAACAGACGGTCGTTTCTCTGGTGCTTCCAGAGGAGCTTGTATAGGCCATGTATCACCCGAAGCGGCAGTAGGTGGCAATATAGCCCTTGTAGAAGAAGGAGATATAATTAGTATTGATATAAATAATAATTTGCTCAATTTCCTAGTCTCTGATGTAGAATTAGAGGCCAGAAGAGCAAAATGGCAACCACGTAAACCCAAGATTACAACAGGATATCTTGCAAGATATACGGCGATGGTTACATCAGGTAATCGCGGTGCTATCCTAGAGGTTCCCAAGGTAGACTAGACTAGAAATAATAATGGAGGTGTATCATATGGAATTAACAGGTTCCCAGATTGTTATAGAATGCTTAAAAGAGCAGGGAGTTGACACCGTATTCGGTTATCCAGGAGGTGCCATACTAAATATTTATGACGAGCTATATAAGCACAGCGAAGAGATAAGGCATATACTTACATCTCATGAGCAGGGTGCTTCTCATGCTGCAGACGGATATGCAAGGGCAACTGGTAAGGTAGGAGTATGTATGGCTACATCAGGCCCCGGGGCCACAAACCTGGTAACCGGTATCGCAACCGCTTATATGGATAGCGTACCCATGGTGGCCATAACAGCCAACGTAGTTAGAAATTATCTTGGAAGAGATTCATTTCAAGAGGTTGATATAGCTGGTGTTACCATGCCTATAACTAAACATAATTTTATTGTTAAGGATGTTACCAAGCTTGCAGACACATTAAGAAGAGCATTTAAGATTGCTAAGAGCGGAAGACCGGGTCCTGTCCTTGTGGATATTACCAAGGATGTCACGGCACCAACAAC
>JAQVQL010000131.1 GCA_028701595.1 Herbinix sp. | reverse complement strand
TAAACTCTAAACAACATATAACGGAGGTTTTACCTCCTGTTATCTTCTTTTTGTTATTCTTATATTAGCAATAGGTTGTGTTTACTTTGTGATTAGAGTTTGAAATAAATATGAACATCTGATATTAAACTGGAACATAGCTTCCTAGTATCTTTAGCTCCAGGGACTCCTCCTTAATACTAAAAAGTGCATTCTTAATATGATCATCCTCAAGACTGCCCTCAAAGTCCACAAAAAAACGATAGATAAATGCTTTCCCCTTAGTCGGTCTGGATTCAATCCTAGTCAAATTGATATTATTATAAATAAAATGCGATAATATATGATAAAGAGAACCGCTTCTATGAGGTAACACAAAGCAGATGCTGATTCGCTTTGCTACAGATAAATATTCTCTTTTATTCGAAATAATAATAAATCTTGTTTGATTATGCTCTTCATTATGGATAGATGCCTGCAATAGTTCTAATCCATAGGTTTCTCCGGCTCTCTTACTCGCAATAGCAGCCTGCGTAATATCATTTTCCTGAAGAACTCTTCTTGCACAGCTTGCGGTACTCCCACCTTCTAATTTCTCTATATTCTGATACCGCTTTAAAAAATTCGAGCATTGAAGTAAACCCTGCGGATGTGAATACACTTTTTTTATCTGATGTATATTAGCACCTGGAAGTCCCCAAAGGTTATGATCAATGTTTATAACATGTTCTCCAATAATATAATTATCATACTCTGCTAGTAAATCAAATATATCTGAAAGTGTCCCCGTCGAAGAATTCTCTATAGGAAGCACACCATAATCAGCCTGCCCTTCTGTAAGAGCCTTCATAACCTCTTCAAATGTATTCATAGCAATTCTTACACCCTGCATATTAAAATACTCTAGCATTGCCTGTTCCGTATAGGAACCAGTTTCACCATAATAGGCAATCTTGGTGGTCTGCTCAGCCATAAACTTATCAACCGATGCAAAGCCCAGATCGTCATAAATCTTAAGCTCACCATATTGTGCTCCTCTACTTAGTAGCATTATCTGTGTAAATAAATTCGTAACAGCGTCTGCATTCTCTTCTTTATTAGACATCTTCCTAAGCTTATCTAACTTTTCCTTCTCCCTATCAGCATCATAAACAGGCATACCCTTTTGCTTTTTATAATCAGCCACATTTAATGACAGACCCATCCTTAATTCAAAAAGCTCCAATAGCTTTCTGTCAACCTCATCAATCTCTTTTCTGATATCTGATAAATCTCTCATATTTGTCCTCCATAGGTCAATGTCTTTTTTTGCAATTGCATATTCTTATGTGTCGATATATAATATTTATAATAGTTTTAATTTTGGGGGTGCTTTGATTTGTCAACTGTAAAGAAAGTATTTATAACACTTTTTATAATAACAGCCATAGCCTTAGCGGTTGTTCTTATATATTCATCCGGCCGTACTTATCTAAATGACGATACTTTAGTAGGAAATTCCGCTGGCAATATTTATAATGGTGGCTTGTTTTGTGAAAAAGATGGTAAAATCTACTTTAGTAATGACAATGATGATGGTAGCTTATATGTGATGAATTCAAATACGGATTCCGATAGTTTTAAAAAGCTACATTATGATAAGGCTGCTTATATCAACGTAGACGAAAACTATATCTATTATCTTCGTGCAAATAATACCCGTGAGAATTCCTCCGGTAGCATCCTTATGTTTAATAACACAGGTATATATCGTATAAATCAAAACGGTAAAAAGCTTAAGCTTATAAGTAGTAACCCTGGAAGTCATGTAACTGTTTTCGGTAACCACGTATATTATCAGAACTATGATGTGGATTCCGGACTTTTTCTATACCGCAATCAGACCGATGGAGCATATGAAAGGCTACTTCTTAATGAAGCTGTCATACCCTCGGCTCTTATAGACAACAAGGTTTACTTTGTCGGTGTCAACGAGGATCATAATATCAACGCTCTTGATCTTTCAAGCTTTACCACCAGATCATGCATAGAAGGTAATTTCGCATATCCTATATTTTCTGGAGAGTATATTTACTATATGGACCAGTCTAATAATTATTCCATTAACAGGATGAATAAGGACGGTTCTGACCCTACCGTCCTCGTTAAGGACCGTACCTCTACATATAATATTACAAACTCGGGAAAATACCTTTATTATCAAATAGATGACATGGATAAGAGTAAAATATGCCGAATGGATCTTACAACTATGGAATCTGAGATCTTACTCGACGGACATTATAAGCAAATACATGTAACTAAAAATTATGTTTTCTTTAAGGATTTTGATAATAAAAACACCTATATAGTTAGCGCTGACGGTAGCTCAAAGCTTGGAACCTTTAATCCTCCAAACCTAAACGAAGATTAGTCATCTCCCTCATCGTCATACCAAGTACAGGATGCCTAAGCCAGGGAGCCAGCTCAGTCATAGGCTCTAACACAAATAATCGTTTATCCATCTCTATATGGGGTATTGTCAAATTAGTAGTTTGTATGATCTCATCATCATATAAAAGGATGTCCAAATCTATGGTTCTGGGACCCCAATGAATATCTCTTACCCGTTTTAGTTCCTTTTCTATTGAACCTATTAAAGCTAGAAGCTCCTGAGGAGTCTTAAGTGTATTCATATATAAGGCACCATTTAAAAAATCATTTTGTTCGACCGGTCCCACCGGTTTTGTAACTCGAAGTGTAGATACCCGATTAACTTGGCAATCCTCTTCTTTATCTAGAAGCCGGATTGCCTTATTTATATTATCCTCCATATCTCCCATATTTGAACCGAGGCTTAGATATACATGATGCCATTTTCTACTAACAGATACAGATACTGTGTCTAGGGTCATCAGTATGGGAGCCCAAGGCTTTTTAACCTTAACACATACCTCATTAAGTATCTTATATGATATTAAAAGATGCCTTGCAAGCCTGTCTGCCATAGTTTCAATGAGCTTGAAGGTATTATTCTTTAAAAACATATCTATATCCTTACATACATCCGCATAATTTATAGATTTTGTAATATCGTCATCCTTAGCAGCCTCTGATACGTCCATATAAAGCTCAGCAGATATTAAAAACTTCTGTCCCAAGGAGTTCTCCTCTTTTAGCACCCCATGAAATGCAAATACCTCTAAATCCGAAATTGTTATTCTATCCATACTATCCCCTCCTATCGTGGTACCTGGTACCGCTTACACCGGACTGTGGTAACCTTTCGTGGTACCTGGTACCGCTTACACCAGACTGTGGTACCAGGTACCACGCACAGCCTCCGTCATACGAATCGCCCTGATGTTCTCCTTAACATCGTGCACCCTCACAAATTGACATCCCTTCATTACAGCTATTACAGTAGTCGCCAGAGTTCCCTCTAGACGATTTTCAACAGGTTCATTTAAGGTAAGTCCTATAACCGATTTGCGGGATGAGCCAAGAAGAATTGGATAACCGAGCTCATGCATTTGCTCCAGGTGGCCTATAAGATATAGGTTCATATCATATGTCTTAGCAAACCCTATCCCAGGATCGAGAATAATCTTATCCTTAGATATTCCAGCGTCTAAAGCTAACTCTATGCCTTTTTCTAAGTCATCACATAAATCCATATAAAAATGTTTATAATCGATAGCACTTCGATTATGCATTATACATACTGAAGCATTATTTTTTGCTACTACTCTTGCCATATCTGTATCAAATCGCATTCCCCATATATCATTTATCATATCTGCTCCGACTTGACATGCGGCATCTGCCACCTTGCTTTTATATGTGTCAACAGATATGGGTATATCGGTTTTCTTTCTTATTGCTTCAATTACAGGAGTGACTCTTGCGATCTCCTCTTCATCTGAAATCATGGAGTAATTCGGTCTTGTAGATTCTCCACCGACATCGATGATATCTGCACCCTCTTCTACCATTCTTAGTGCATGCTCCACGGCTTCGTCTAATCGGTTATGCTTGCCACCATCCGAAAAGGAATCCGGTGTTATATTCAGTATTCCCATTACATAGGTCCGTTCTCCAAGTGGGAATACTCTGCTACCTATTCTCACAATCTTCTCCATATACCCCCATACTTTCCATTCTATAACCTGTGTGCGGTTTCCGGTACCCGTATATACCATAACCTGTGCGCGGTGTCTGGTACCGACTGCACCATAACTTGTGTGCGGTGTCTGGTACCGACTGCACCATAACTTGTGTGCGGTGTCTGGTACCGACTGCACCATAACTTGTGTGCGGTGTCTGGTACCGACTGCACCATAACTTGTGTGCGGTGTCTGGTACCGTATACACCGGACTGTGGTACCTGACACCGCTATAATAGCTGAAATACAGCTGCCTGTAGAGATTTATCACTTTCAAACTCACCACGGCAAACATATGTCACAGTCTTTGTTCCAGGCTTACTGACTCCACGCATGGACATGCATAGATGCTCCGCTTCCATCATTACCATTACACCCTTAGGCTGCAGAAACTCCATAATGGCATCCGCTATCTGTGCTGTAAGATTCTCCTGTATCTGAGGTCTTCTGGCATATACTTCCACGGTTCTTGCTAGCTTACTAAGACCAACGACCTTTTCATTCGGAATATAGGCAATATGTGCCTTACCAAAGAAGGGAAGTAAATGATGCTCACACACGGAATAGAAGGTGATATCCTTCTCCAGTACCATTTCATTATTCTTGCTCTTGAAGGTAACACTAAGATGATCGGAAGCGTCCTTTCCTATCCCGCCAAATAATTCATTACACATCTCACTAATTCGGTCGGGAGTTCCCTCTATGCCCTCTCTGGATATATCTTCACCGATTGCCTCTAAGAACAATCGAACTGCCTGCTTAATCTTCACTTCATCAATCATTGTCTTCATCCTTTCGTACTCTTAAGCTGCTTACCAGACTACCCAAAAAAGATAATGAGCCAAAGGCAAATATAACATCTTCTATCCCTGCCTCTATATAGGCTCTTTTAATAGCATGCTCTATATTCTTTTCATCAAAAACCTTATTACAATAAGCCCTTGCCACATCGGCAAGCTTATCTGAAGGTAATGCTCTCGAATTGTCAGGTTTTAGGGTTATAATTGTATCGGCCATAGGAGCCAAAATCCTGAGCATACTTGGGTAGTCCTTATCTGCTAATACACCTATCATAAATACTAATCTACGATTTGTAAAGTAAATTTCTATCGAATCCTGTAAGCTTAGGGCAGCTTCTTCATTATGTGCGCCGTCAATAAATATATCCGGGGCTTTTGAAATCTGCTCAAACCTGCCATGCCATTTGGCAATCCAGAGTCCTCTCTTAATAGCTCTATCAGGCACTATGTATCCAAGCCTTGCCATACTTCTTGCAGTCTCTATGGCAAGAATAGCATTTTGCACCTGATGCCTCCCCAGTAGGCGTATTTTATATATATCCGGCTTATCATCGCTAGGGTATTCAAAAGAGGTATATTCCTCATTATATCCTATATTCACAGCCTTGGATGAATCAGCAATTATCATCGGAATATCAAGCTCATTAGCTTTATGATAGAATACATTGAGAACCTCAGGCTGCTGATTCGATGATAATACGTAGGAGCCATGCTTCATAATTCCAGCCTTCTCATTAGCTATCTGCTCCAGTGTATCTCCAAGAAACAGCATATGATCCAGGCTTACGGAGGTAATAACACTACAGAGGGGGCTACTTATTATATTAGTTGCATCAAGTCTTCCTCCCATACCTGTCTCAAGTATAAGAAAGTCCACCTGCTCCCACTGCATATATAGAAATGCCATAGCTGTCTCAATCTCAAAGGATGTAGGATGGGCTTGTCCCTCACTCACCATTTCATCACATACAGCCCTAATAATCCTAATTGCTTTACATACATCCTCTTCACTAATTAAATCATAGCTCAATATATCATTGCTACTATCTATGCGCTCACCTAATGATACAATCTGTAGCTTCTCTCTATATGAGAAAACTGTCGGAGAAATATATATACCGACCCTATATCCAGCAGCCGCAAGAATGGCGGACAAAAACGATATAGTAGAGCCCTTGCCATTGGTTCCCGCTACATGGATGATTTTAAGCTTGTCCTGAGGATTACCCAAGCGCTCTAGTAAATTCCTTATAGCCTCAAGACCGGGAACACTACCCAGCTTATTTGTATTTTTGATATACTCCATTGCTTCTTCATATGTCATGGCCCTTACTCCTTAAGCATGCGTTCAAAGATTGACTTGTCACTTCATTATTCTCTCACAAGTTTATCATAATGAGAAAAATATGCAATCATTAGCTTACCATTTTAATAACCATCATTAGCTTATCATTTTTAAAGGACAGGCTGATACCCAATCACAGATAACAGTCTGTCCTATTTTACATCACTTATCTAAGCCTATTATATATTCATAATATTTATTTTAGAATATTTATTCCATAGTATTTAGTCTATAATATTTATTCTAATCCAAGTCAAAGAGATTCAGAGGAATAATACTTGCCTTGGCTCCGCCCTGCTAATCCATG
>JAQVQL010000130.1 GCA_028701595.1 Herbinix sp. | reverse complement strand
TACTGGATATGTTAAGAAGCATAATGCAATAGATTATTCTAACAAAATAGTTCAGTCAACAAAAGAATATCTTGAAGCCCACTATGCAGAAGAAATATCTCTTGAGGATGTTGCCGAGCATGTAAATATAAGTCCTCAATATTTCAGTAAGCTTATAAAGAAAAATACTGGATTTAATTTTATAGACTGGTTATCAATGCTACGTGTGAAGAAAGCAAAGGAACTCCTGAACAACTCTAATCTAACTGTAAAGGAAGTCTGCTTTATGGTCGGCTATAAGGACCCTAATTATTTCAGCCGAATATTCAAGAAAAAAATAGGCTTGACTCCAAGTGAGTATATAAAGAAGAATGTCCAAAGTTAAATTCGTATATCAATTATTAGACGCCTTATAAAGAGGCTCTTGCGAAATTATACTAAGGGGGTACATAGGTGCCTCCTTATTTAATTCGCAAGAGCCTTTTAAATTTTATTTTATGCCGATTGTTCAGCCGGTTGTTTTAAAGGCTGTTCCATAATTACCTTAACTGGGCAAACCTTTACACACGCACCGCAATTAACACATTTACTGTAATCAATCTTTGCTAGGTTATCCACTACATGGATTGCATCATATTCGCAGGCCTTTACGCAAAGCTTACATCCGATACATCCTATAGAACAGACAGTCTTAACATCCTTACCCTTATCAAATGAGCTACAGGCTACCTGAGTTCTGGCTTTATCAGGTATTATCTCTATTATGTTAATGGGACATTCAGCCACGCACATTGTGCAAGCAGTACATTTTTCTTTATCTACCACTGCTATTCCATCTATTACATGTATGGCATCAAAAGCGCATACTTTTACGCAGGAGCCAAATCCCATACATCCATAGCTGCAAGCCTTGGATCCATTTCCGCCTATTCCTGCTGCGAGCTTACAGTCCTTCGGGCCATAGTAAGTGGAATTTGTCTTAGCCTTATCACAGGTACCGGAACAATTCACATATGCAACCATCTTTTCTGAGGCTTCTATGCTACTGCCCATGACCTCAGCGATTTCAGCATGAATATCACTGCTGGCTACAGGACATACATTTGCTCCTGCTTCTCCTATGGCTATTGCCTTAGCACAAGCATCACAGCCTGCATATCCACAGCCGCCACAATTGGCACCGGGTAGAAGCTCTCTTACCTTGGCTTCTGTCTCATCGACAGGCACTTCAAGCTTCTTGGCGGCCAACCCTAGAAATAAACCTATAAGTAATCCGATTATACTTACAACTAAGGTGGCGATGCCTAAGTCCTTTATATTAAATGATGCTACAACACCTGATTCTATCATTTTAATTAACATTTTGCTATCCTCCCTTTTATACTAATCCGGCAAAGCCATAGAAAGCCATTGCCATCAAGGTTGCCGTTACAAGCGTGATTGGGAAGCCTCGAAATGTTTTGGGTATATTGTTATGCTCCATTCTTTCACGTATACCAGCCATAATAATTATTGAAATGGTAAAGCCTAAAGCAGATGCAAAGCCGTTAACAATGCTTTCAACCAAATCAAAGTCTTTCTCAACGTTAAGAAGTGCAACACCAAGTACCGCACAATTGGTAGTAATCAGGGGAAGATAAACTCCAAGTGCATTATAAAGAGTAGGACTAAATTTCTTAACAATCATTTCAACAAACTGTACCAAAGCAGCAATAACAATAATAAATACTATAGTCTGCAGATATTGTAAGTCCATGGGATCCAGAATGTATTGGAATACTAAGCTACATAATATAGAAGCAGTTGTAATTACAAACATTACTGCAAGTCCCATTCCGACTGCTGACTTGATTTTATTTGATATACCAAGGAAAGGACATATTCCTAAGAATTGACTTAGTATAACATTATTAATAAAAGCAGCACTTATTAAAATAATTAACAGATTTACTAAATAGTCAGTATTCATCTAGATTAGTCCTCCTTCTTTAAAGTATTTACTTCATGGTTAGTGGCATATGTCTCACCGCTACAATTTGCACAATCACCGCCACAGGCAAGAGCAGAAGCTTTCGCTGATCCATTGGTGGCAGAGGGCAGCTTGAATTTGTTCTGTAGTGCGGTAAGCATGGCAAGTACCAGGAATGCACCCGGTGGCTTAATGAATAGTGCTATCGGTTCAAAGCTTTCTGGCATCACTTGGAAGCCGAATATTGTACCGCTACCAAGAACCTCACGGAATGATCCGATAAGTATCAATGCTATAGTAAATCCAAGTCCCATTCCTATACCATCGAATAAGGCAAGTCCAACTTTATTCTTTGCAGCATAAGCTTCTACACGACCGAAGATAATGCAGTTAACTACGATTAAAGGAATGTAGATTCCCAAAGCCTCATTTACAGATGGCACATACGCTTGAAGCAGAAGTTGAACAATTGTAACCATTGAAGCAACTACCACGATAAAATATGGCATTCTTACTGTACTAGGGATAAACTTTCTCAACGCTGCAATAATAACATTAGAAGCTATCAATACAACTGCTGTAGATAATCCCATACCAAGGCCGTTCATAGCCGATGTAGTTACAGCTAATGTAGGGCACATACCAAGCATAAGGACGAAGGTGGGATTTTCTTTAAATAAACCATTAGTTACACGTTCCGAATATTTATTCCTAAATAGGGCATTTATAAGACGTTTAAATAACTTATTCATTTGCTGCACCTCCTAAACCCTCAGCATTCTCAGTAAGAAAGCTAATCCCAGCATTAACCGCTTTAACTACTGCCTCTGTTGTTATAGTTGCACCACTATATACATCTATATCATTGTCATTAGAAGCACTACCCTTAGTTAGTACGAAATGATCAGTTTGTACGTCGCTAAATCTATCCTTAAACTCAGGATTTGCAAGCTCCATACCAAATCCGGGTGTATCGTTAATTGCTAATAGCTCAATACCCTGTACTACACCATCTAATGAATATCCTGTAGCTACTGAGACGGTGCTAGCATATCCTCTTACATTTGACTTAACTATATATCCTATTTTATTGCCGTTATTATCAAGTGCCTGAATTACATCATCAATGGTAACACCTGAAAAATCGGCATTCAATGTGGATAAATCAGTTCCTGTGGCAAGTGCTACTAGCTCTTCATCTGTTGCCAGATTAACTGCATCGGAATATACCACCTGATAGCCTGCATTCTTTTTTTCATCCTCCCTAGCCTTAATAGGATCCTTAGTGATTTCAAATACAAAGGCTAAAGCAAAGCTGCATACTATGGTTATGATAGTAAGGGATAATGCATCATGTATAATAGATGACTTTTTATTCTTATTATTTGACATTCTTTACACGCTCCTTTCCAAAGGTTTTTGGACGTGTAAACATGTCGATTAATGGCACTAATAGGTTTCCTAATATAATTGCAAAGGATACTCCCTCAACACCAGTACCAATAATTCTAAATATGCCTGTCATAATTCCCAGAAAAGCACCAAATATTAGCTGTCCTTTTGGAGTTATCGGACTAGTTACATAATCGGTTGCCATGAAAAATGCTCCCAGAATAAGTCCACCGCCAAGAATTTGACCGATTAAGTAGTTCATATCAAAGCCATGTCCTCCGAAAATCAAGGCAAACACTGCAAATGATAATATATAGCTAAAAGGAATTATCGGGGTTATAACCTTACGGTAAAACAGATAAGCTGCTCCGATTATGAGGGCCAGTGCACTGGTCTCGCCGATAGTTCCACCTATATGACCTACGAATAGCTTGAGTAAATCCACAGACTCTCCAGCCTTTAGCTGTCCTAAAGGAGTGGCCCCTGATACTCCATCAAGTACCATCGCTCCGTCTCTTAGAAAATCAGTTACTACAGGAGCATTAACCTTGTCCACTAAAAATGTTGCCATTCTTGCTGGGAAGCTTATAAAAAGAAATACACGGGCTGCAAGTGCTGGGTTCATAAAATTTTGACCCAAGCCTCCAAATAGCATCTTTACAATTGCTATAGCAAATATTCCACCTAGTACTGCCATCCAGTAAGGAATACCCACTGGTAGGTTAAGAGCAAGTAACAGGCCTGTCAATACATCACTGTAATCCCAAGGATCACTCTTTATTTTCATAAACTTACAATATACATGTTCAGTTACGACACAGGATAAAACAGTAACAAGAATTACAAGCAATGCTCTTAATCCAAAATTAAATATACCAAATAAGCTGGCAGGAATCAGTGCGATAATGACATCCTGCATTATTGAATTTGTCTTAATCGGGCTCCTGGTATGAGGGGCTGCCGATACATTATACAAATCGCTCAAAGCTTACACCTCTTTCTCATTTTCTAATTCGTATATCTTTATTCGTTTGCCGCATGATCTTTATGCAGCTCGTGAAGCTCATGTTCTTGATTCCTTTTTTCAATGACCCTTTGCTTGGTCTGAACTATAGTCTGTGTAAGGCTTCGATTTGCTGGACATACAAAGGAGCAGCAACCGCATCCACAACATTCCATTCCATCAAGCTTCACAAACTTCTCATCCTCATTATTAAG
This sequence comes from Herbinix sp., assembly GCA_028701595.1. Taxonomy (GTDB): domain Bacteria; phylum Bacillota; class Clostridia; order Lachnospirales; family Lachnospiraceae; genus Mobilitalea. Next base: position 2,035 of record JAQVQL010000130.1, on the reverse strand, counting down.
TCCCATCAATTGTAGCTTCATAGGCAAAAGATTTAGAGGACATTTGAAATAGCATCTACCGCATAGAATACAAGGTGATTCTTCAACTGCCGCTTCATCCTTAACAAGTCCTAGTAATGCATTGGCTGTCTTTGTCACAGGAACATCATATGAGAACATAGCGCGTCCCATCATAGGTCCGCCAAATACAAGTTTCTTAGGCTGAACCTTAAATCCACCTGCTGCTTCAACTATCTCAGAAAAATTCATACCAAAGGGTGCTTTGAAATTCTGAGGCTCTGCTATTGCATCTCCTGTTATTGTTACGATTCTATTTGTCAAGGGTGTAGATTTTGCAACTGCCATGTATATAGCTGCTATAGTAGCTACATTATTCACAATACATCCTACATCAGCAGGAAGTTTTTTTGAATTCAGCTTTCTACCAGTAGTAACGTATACAAGCTGGCGTTCACCACCCTGAGGATACTTGGTCTTAAGAGCCCTAACCTCGATATTTGAATCGCCGGCAGTTAGCTCCTTAATTTTTTCTATTGCTTCTGGCTTATTATCCTCAATGCCAATAATACCTTTGGCATTATCAAATAAAGAAAGCGTAATTTTTAATCCTTCTATAATCATCTCGGGCTCTTCCAACATAAGCCTGTAATCATATGTAAGATAAGGCTCACATTCGGCACCATTAACGATTACATAATCGATTTTATTTTCATTCTTCGGTGTTAGCTTAACGTGGGTAGGAAAACCTGCACCTCCAAGACCTACAATTCCTGCTTCTTTCACGGCTTCCCTAATTTCTTCTTTAGACATTTTTGTGTAATCACGGTTCTGTCCGTAACCTTCTATCTTCTTATATTCATTGTCATTTGTAATAACAATGGATTCTTCCATTTTACCTGATGCTGTCAGTCTCCTCTCGATAGCCTTTACGGTTCCTGATACTGAGCTTATGATATTTGATGAAATAAAGCCATTGGCTTCACCAATCCTCTGGCCAACCAATACCAAATCGCCTTTTGAAACCAGAGGCTTTGCCGGTGCCCCAATATGTTGAGACAGTGGAAACACTAAATCTCTCTTTGGTAAAAGAACAGTTGTGGGCTTGTCTTTAGACAATTCTTTGCCTTCATACGTGTGAATACCGCCCATAAATGTCAACCTAGCCATTATCCAATTCCTTCTTTCTATTGAATTTATGTTAAATAGTAAACAATCTTATGCCTCATAGACATACGCATTTAATTATAACATATACAAAAAATTTTAACATCATGTTTTTAATTTTTGTATCAATAAACACTAAAATATACTATAATTCATCAAAAAAAATGCTAATAAGTTAATATTATTGTTCAAAAATTAATATATTTTAATTATAGGAGCCTCACCTATCGTCGTCAATATTAAAAATATGGTGCTACAATAGGTAGCATATACCAGTAATTCGAGAGTTCTCTATAGAAACTAATAAACGTAAAAAGGTATCTCTTGTGAATTTTCACACAAAGATACCCTTACTTGTAAAACATATATGATTGTCAGTTTCTAGATGTATTTTGATTTTTGCAGATACTTCTCCTTTGTAGCCATACCACCACGGATATGACGCTCCGACTTGTTGAGATCTAATACGACTCTTGCCCTGTTGGCCAATGAAGGATTGATTTGGGTGAGACGTTCCGTGACGTCCTTATGTACGGTCGACTTCGATATACCGAACTGCTTTGCAGTCTGCCTCACAGTCGCATTATTTTCAATGATATAATTAGCGATTTCAACCGCCCGTTCCTCTATATACCCTTTCATAGTGTCTGCGCTTTCGCCCTGTCGGTAAAAAACGCTTCCCCCTTAATATCGTTGTTGTTACATTGTATGCAGAGGAATTTAGTGGTAGTACATTGAAATTTTGCGAACGAAAAAATAAGACAGAGGAAATGTCCCTCTGTCTTACTCTGTCTTATTTCGAAATTATCTTTTGCCCAACTCAGTATCTATATCGCTTACCATACTATTGTCCATTATGTATTTCATTACA
>JAQVQL010000129.1 GCA_028701595.1 Herbinix sp. | reverse complement strand
AATGGCCGAGTCTAAGACGATGGATATAATATATAATAATATTAAGACAAAGACATTTTTCTATCCTTCAAAGACCAAGTGGTTTAAATTCAGCAGAGAAGACCTTAATCTTAATTTAGAGCCTGCTGGTATAAAATTTCCTAAGGCGAAAGGGGATAAAACCAAATATAGTATTTCTTATTATGAGATGAATCTGGAGGGACAGGCGTTTAAAGATATGTTAAGGCAGTCGGATGATTTTTCTTATGACTATAGCAATCCTATAGATTATGATAGAATCAATTGGGTTGTAGGTGAATTCTATGTAAGAGACAAGGAAAAATTCATCCTAAGCAGGGGGAATTTTTATGAACTATATAAAAAACGGGCTGAGATAATCTATGACCGCTTTACGCAGCTACCTGATACTTTACCAATACGGGTTAAGGAATTAGCCCATGTGATAACGAAGGAAGAGGATACCAGGTATGATAAACTAAAAGCTATTGAAGCATATCTTATGCAATATGAATATAGCCACACACCGGGTAAGAAACCGGAGGAGGCTGATTTCATAGATTATTTTTTGTTTGATAATAAGAAAGGGTATTGCACCTCCTTTGCTACAGCCATGGCTGTACTTGGTCGAAGCATCGGAATTCCCACACGTTATGTTGAAGGCTTCGCAGTTAATTATGAGGATAAAGATGATTTGGGATTCCTAGTAAGAAACAGCAATGCTCATGCTTGGGTGGAAGCTTATTTTGACGGAGTGGGCTGGATTCCTTTTGAGGCAACACCACCGTTTTATGAGGAACGCTATAGTGAGTGGGCTCCGCGTAAAAAATATGAGGATGATGGTAATAGATATCAGGATATACCGGAAATGATACCGCCCATGATGGGGATAACGGATTTTAATGCAACACGTACTGCCAAGGATGATGGAGGCAGGGTCTTACTATGGATATTAATAATTATCTGTATGCTTCTTGCTCTTGTGATAATATTAATAGCCTATTACCTTATATCAAAGCGTAGATATCGGAAGGAATTTGATGCATCAGATTATAATAAGAAGATGTATCTGCTATTCCTGCGGATCCTTACATTATTAAGATATGAAGGATTTACATTGATTTCACAGGATACATTACTTACTCTTTCTGAGAGGATAAAGGACAGGTATCAGTATGAAGGGATTGGGTTTATAGATATAGTAAATATATTCATGGCCTACCGATATGGTGAGGTAGACGTCACCGATAAGCAATGTGATAAGATGACCACATTTTACGAAGGATTAATGAGGGCACATGAACATGAAACCAAAGCACTTAAGCTTCATATGGAGGAGTTCTTATTCCTTGTAAAGGGGTATAGTCATAGTGCTAATTATTAAGTTTTCTAAGCTTAACACCTGTATAATAATGAGCTAATATCTCCTTATAGGAAGAACTCTCTTTAGCCATGGCATCTGCGCCGTATTGACTAAGTCCGACGCCGTGACCGACACCGGTACATATTATTCGTGCCTTACCCTCGTAATCCTCAATATAAAAATGGTTGGAATTTAGTCCGAGAATTAGGGCGAATTCCTCTCCTGATACCGGCATATTATCAAGGGTAACCTTGGTAACATAGCCGGTATTATCTCTTTCTTCTATGGATACGTCCTTAAAGAAGGACTTCTCGGTTATATCAAGGGATGGATAAGCCTGCTTTAAAATGCCTATCAGTATTCTTGGCTCATACTCTGTGATTCTTAGATAATGGATGGAGGTGACATCCTGCTTACTAGATACACTAACAAGATATGGTATATCTATGCCCCAAGCTTCCTTAGCATTTCTGGTATATCCGCTTCCGCTACCAAAAAATACGGGGAGAATTAAATCGTCATCATAAATCAGAACCTCGTCCTTAGTCCCGTGTACACAGTTTTCAAGCTTAGTAAATTGCTGAACATAATTGTTACTGCCCCAGTATTGCTCCATCTCATCAAGACCTATATAGGATAATCCTAGCTCGGAGCTTGTAAATTCATCTTTATCTGGATTCTCTTCAGACAGCAAAGCCATGTTATAAAGGGCATATGTCCGAGATACTACGGCTTGGGCCTTAAGGGCTTCGATATGATAGCCAGCGGGCATGTTGGCAGCCACAACACCTATAAGATATTCATCAAAGTCCAGCTTCTTCTTAACACCATTTTTTTCATAATATATCTGAAAGTCCATTGCTCCTATGGAATAATGAAGATTTTTATTTGAGAATATAAGAGTAAGAATAAAAGGCAGCAGTAATACTATTATGATTACAGCCACCAGCTTATAAAAAATCTTCTTCATGTTCACACCCAAATAATAGTATTGTTACATTATATTAAACTAAAGTCTGATTATGTCCACGATAATTAGATTATATAGAATACGATGATTAGACATTCTTAGTGTGATTTTTCTGTAGAAAAGATTATTATAGCAAAACCAATAAGTGATACAATAGTTCCTAGCATCATCATATCAGATACACCGCTTATATCCAGCAACTTTCCTCCACTTATACTTGCGATGGTTCCGGCAACGCCTATAGTCGCGGCTCCCAGCATAGCTTGTCCCTTGTTCCTGTCCTCTTCGTTAATGACCGAATTGACATAATACACAGAAGCAGGAGTAAACAAAGCAAATGAAAGCATCTGAAAGGCCTGTGAGAAATGAACAGTCATAACGTTGGGAGCCATCCACATAGTAGCTGATTTTATTAAAAAGAATAATCCAGATATTTTTATTAACGTACTGCATTTTACCTTCTTTACAATAAGAGTAAATGCAGCCATCATCGGTAACTCTAAAGCCGCTGCGATGGTAAGCGAAAGACCCATATCAGTGCTATTTCCACCAACGTTCTCAATAATGTTAATTAGATAGGTATTGATTAGGTTGTGGGAGTAGAAAACCATAGCGATACCAATCAGTAGAAATGTAAATCGCTTATATTTTATGAAAAAGCCCAGCACGCTTGCTGGCTGATTTACCTTGGTATCAGTGGTCATCTTTATATTATTATGCTTATTACTCTTAAGCTCTTTATTAGCAGCCTTAATTCTAAATATATAAATAGCAATAATTAGGAACACATAGCTTAAAAGAAAAAATGGCAGAATAATACCTGGACTAAATCTGCTTACGGCATGACCCAGTAGGTATGAGGTAACTGCAAATGCAATAGAACCTGTCCCACGAGCCAAACCAAAATTGAAAGGGTAACCATTATTCATAAACTCAAGTGCGATAGAGTTCAATAAAGGATTTAAGGTAATCTGTAGTGTATTGATAATTATGAATAAAGTAGCAACAACGATAAATGAATTGTTCCATACATTAAAGATTACTGTAAAGGTAAACACAATCAGCATAATAGTTAGTATAATGTATCTTACAGTCTTTTTCTTTGATTTATCGGCAAAGGCAGAGATTGCTGGTTGTAAGATAATTGATAATATTGATGATAAAGAAAGAACAAAACCTATCTGTGTATTACTAAAATTCTTATACTGTAAAAATACAGCTGCAAAGCTAAAAATTATACATTGACTTATCCAATAGGAGCTTTGCAAAAATGCGTATTTGATTGTTAACTGTCTATATGTCTTATCCATGTTACCTCCGGATTATCTTGATTTATTTGTAAAGTAAATAACCTAGTCATATACTATAAGTATGAATAGTTTATCACACTATATAGGAGAATGTAAGTACAAAAAAAGGGGGATGGTACTAATGGCCATCCCCTTCAAAAATTTGTGCTAGTAAACTAAAAACTCATATCAACATCTTGCTTTTTGCTGTCTTCTGCTTCAAAGAATAATTTTGAGGTTAGACCTAAGCTTCCTGCTACAATACTGCTGGGAAATGCTACAATCCTCTGGTTAAGGTATGATACATTACTGTTATATAGGCGACGAGCAGCCTGAAGATGCTCCTCAACCTCCATTACGGATACCTGCAGCTGCCTAAAGTTCTCACTGGACTTTAGCTCGGGATAATTCTCAGCTACTGCATTTATAAAGTTATTTGCCTTATCAAGATCGTTACTAGCAGCCTTCCTATCCTCGATACTCATTCCCGAGCGTAGCTTTATAGTCTCTAGTATGGTTTCCTTTTCATATTTGATATAGTTCTTGCAGATGTCTAGCATCTTGGTAAGTACATCAAATCTCTTAGTTAAGGCTACATCTATAGAAGATAAAGCCTCATTGATTTTAACCTCCGCGCGCTTTAGGCTGTTCATGGTAGAGATGTACCAAATAAAGATTACGAATATTAAAACTATTGGTAGTGCAAATAATAATGGCATTTTCATTCCTCCTCAATAAATTATTATTTTAGTGCTGCATATAACGGAGGAATTGTCCTCCTCAATAAATTATTATTTTAGTGCTGTATATAATGGAGGAATTGTCCTCCCTCAATAAATTATGTTTATATGCTATATAATTCTCTATCTAGATTTAATTCATCTATTATATCAATAATTGTCTTGATTTCTCGCTGAACCTCATCAATATTAGGATTCATGACACTTCTAAACAATGAGGGCTCCATCGCATCTTTCCTTGTATTTATAGCAACATGTAGCTTGTTGTCTATAAAGCCAAGCATTAGATTTCCATCCATTGAATCATACATTCCTTTAAGAGCTAGCATGAACTGTGGGGTAAGTATATAAAAGGCTTCATGTTCATCCTGAGCATATACATTAAAGTGTTCGTTAAAGCGTATATCCTCCATCTCAACCTTGCGTCTGCGTTGCTTTTCGCTTGTAAAGAAGGAATTCTTCTTATCGGTATAGTAAAAACCCTTTCCGATAATCTGTAAATCAAAATGAAAATTCTTATTAAACTCCAAGATAAGCCAGCGACCATTAAAATAAGTTACTGTATGGGAATTCTTACCATTAGAGGTGTGGTTCTGAATCTTAATATCTGCTCGTTCAAAGGCTACATTATTATAAGAGCCTTTAATATAATCATTGGTATAATATCGGTTACCCATCATAATCAAGTCGGTCTCAGAAATAATTTCCTTGCCGATGCCCTTCTTGAAATCACAGAACACCTTACCAAATATCTCTTGTAAGGGCCCCTCAACAAATATCTTCTTATAACGGCTCTTAAACTCCTTGGATTTACTAAAATAACCGGTAGCATATCCTAAAATTACAAAGGTGCCACCCCCTACAAAGACTAATAAGAAAAACCCCAGTTGCATAATATGTGAACGAATAGATACGAGATATGCGACTGTAAGGGCAGTGAGAATGGACATGCTTAGTATAATATACATTTGCTTTTCGACTTTTCTTCTAAACGCTTCTAATTCTATAATCTGTTCATTCATAATCAGCTCACATCCTGTGTTCTTGTATTTACAGTAATTATTCATCAATGGGTGAATTATACAACAAAAAAGGAAGAATTATAATCAGGATTTAATTTAGGCTTAATATTTCGATATGACAGGAGGGTATTGCTGCTTTTTATCAAGTCAAAGGGAATATATGTGAATTGACTTGACAACTTCCTTATATCCGTCTAAAATAAAATTAGATTATGATTTAGACGAACACATGTGTCTGATACAGACTTCTACATAAAGGAGTGACTAAATGTATATAAAAAGAGCAATGGAAGATACAGTGATAAAAGTATCAAAAATGTTTTCAGTTATGCTGGTAACCGGTCCAAGACAGGTTGGAAAAACGACGCTATTAAAGCAGTTAATGGAGCCGAACAGAAAGTACGTAACTCTTGATGATCCAGACGTTAGATATCTTGCTAAAAAAGATCCAGCACTTTTCATGCAAAGATATAAGCCTCCAGTGTTTATAGATGAGATTCAATATGCAACAGAGCTTCTTCCCTACATTAAAATGCATGTTGATAAAGAAAAGAAAAAGGGTGATATCTGGATTACAGGATCACAGGCATTTCGTCTTATGAAGGATGTTAGTGAGAGCCTGGCAGGTAGAGTAGGAATAGTTAATTTGTTAGGACTGTCTGATTCTGAGATATACAATTATCAAAGCGTTCCCTATACCTCGGAACCTGAGCGTCTGATGAAAAGACACAATGAAACAAGTAGGAGAGGACTTAACGATATATATTCAAGAATATTTAAAGGCTCCATGCCTGAGCTTCATGCAGAGGATTACATTGACTGGGAAACTTATTATCGTTCATATGTAGATACTTATTTGCAGCGAGATATAAGGGACTTGGCACAGGTGGCCGATGAGATGCAATTCTATAACTTTATGACGATTGTAGCAGCCCACACATCCAAGCCAATAAAATACGAGGAGCTGGCAAGTGCAGCAGGAATCACTGGGCCTACCGCAAAGAAGTGGTTGGCGATATTGGTTTCATCACATATCATAGCGCTTGTTCAACCATATCATAACAATGTGTTAAAAAGAGTCGTAAAGACACCTTTGATGCATTTTCTAGATACCGGATTAGCGGCTTATTTATTGAAATGGGGAAATCCTGAAGCATTAGAAAAGGGGGCAATGTCGGGTGCCTTCTTTGAAAGCTATGTGTTCTCTGAAATATATAAGAGCTATCTGAACG
>JAQVQL010000128.1 GCA_028701595.1 Herbinix sp. | reverse complement strand
GCTTTGTAATATCCCTTTCATCCCAACCAGAGCCCAGCTGTAGGGCATCATATTGTGCCCAAAGGTCTCTCTCTGAAGCGCTTTTTTGTGTTTTCTGTCGCATATATACCTCCCTGTCAAATAGAAGTGTTTTTATTCTTCCTCTACTAGTTCAAGATAGTTTGTTACTGCATATAGAATCTGACCCTCATATTCGACCCTTGACCAGCCATTACTGCCTATTCCTGTCCTTGTGGCAATCTGGCCATTTTCTAATGCTACCACAATAGTGTCATCACTGTCAGTAGCGGGAATTGATCTTAGGTTAGTTATTATCTTAGCTGTTACCTTTTCATCGGCATCAGTAAAGGTAACTCCTGCCTCAGGATTCTCTAATGTGGGCTTAAGTACATCTCTATAGCTTAGATTAGTTGTAAGATAATTAGTTACTGCATATAATATCTTCCCCTTGTATTCTACTCTTGACCATCCATTATCTCCTATTCCGGTTCGTGTTGCCAGGTCACCGTAATGAAGAACCTCAATTACCTTGCTAGCAGTATCGGTACCGGGAATATCTCGAAGATTAGTTAACTCCTTAGCTGTCACAGTCTCATTAACCTCCTTAAATCTTATAAGCGCTAAGGGATCAGCACTAACCTCTTCCACTGGAGTATCGTCCTTAGAATCTGCTACATTTTCGTATCCAAAATACGCAATATTAAGGTCAACTGAACCTTTAATTCCGGGTACCTTCCCATTGTTGGTATATTGCCACATTTCATGCGTGTCTGAATATGACGATTTAGAATTAAGTGCTAAGGTATCAGGATACTGAGCAATCCAAATCTTATATTTTGATGTTAATAAGCTCTTATCCCAATCTCTACTGTTTTCAAGTTCATTTTTAGAAGCATAAAACATAGGTGTATAGCCTTTATCCTTAACATAATCAAGAAATACTATGGCTAGATTTGTTCTTTCTTCCTTTGTCAGTGTATACTGTCTATTATTTAAATCAGTATAGCCCTCGCAGTTATATACTACGGGGTAGGTCATCTTATAGGGTGCAATAAAATCCATCACCCATTTTGCTTCTTTTTCTGCTTCCTTTTTATTTATAGCAGTCGAAAAGAAATATACTCCAAGCTTAATATCATGCTTTCCAGCCTGCTGTAAATTATACTTTGCATAGGGGTCCTCTGTTATTTCACCACTGATCTGGGTTCTATATCCTATACGTATCATGGCAAATTCAATCCCAGCTTCCTTAACCTTAGCCCAGTCTATTACCCCTTGCCACTTCGCCACATCAATTCCGTAGGTAATATCATCTGTCTCATCCTTGGATTTTTCGACTTCTCTTACATCCATACTAATTCCCCTTGAGCCCTCTTCTTGGGGATCCTCAATATCAATTACTGGTTCAGGGATCGGAACTTCCTTATCTATATCCTTATTATTTGGCCCCTTATCTCCTTCTTCATTATCAGATGGTATATCGTTCTCTCCATTATCGACTGGTATATCACTCTCTTCAGTATCAACTGGTATATCACTCTCTTCAGTATCTAGTAATATATCGTCCTGCGATAAATCGATAGAATCATCCAGACTAATATCTATATTATCTTCACTCTCTGACTTAGATAGTTTTTCATCGCTCCTATCATCACTGTCGCCTTTACCTGCAGTTATCTTTTGATTATCAGTTATAAAGTTAGTTTCAGTCTCACCCTGATTATTAGGTCTATTTTTAAGTATATTTATTGCGAAATTTAATACAAAAAATAAGAGAACAGCAGCAATAACTATGGAAATACCGTAAAATATAAGTTTTTTCTTATCCATGGCTTACCTCTTTCATTAAAGACCGACTTTCTTTCGTATCACCTGTCATGTTACCAATAAATTATATTTCTTGAAGAATTATATCAAATTTTACATATAAGAACAACCGGAACTCCATGGAATTCCGGTTGAGATATATAAATACATAGATTTTTAATAGATAATGATTCTATTTGCTGATTATAAAGTATCCTAAAACCAATATACCCAGCACAATTCGATACCATCCAAAGGCCTTAAAGTCATTTCGCTTAATATAGCTCATCAGGAACTTTATAGCTACTACTGATATAACAAATGCAACAGCCATACCGGTTAATAATACCGCTAGTTCAATGGTTGTAAAATCAAATCCGAATTTGACTAGCTTTAATGCACTTGCACCGAACATCACGGGTATTGATAAGAAGAATGAATATTCAGCGGCAATACTCCGGGAGCTACCAAGTAATACTGCAACTAGAATGGTCACACCTGAACGGGATGTTCCCGGAATCATGGCGAGTACTTGAGATATACCAATTAAAAAAGCTATTTTGTAGGACAAATCACTAAAACTATTTATCTTTACTTCCTTATCCTTGTTTTTGTTCTCAACCATAATAAATAAAACACCATAAACAATCAACATCACAGCTACCATTATATAATTATAGAAGTGATCATCAAACCAATCATCTAGCAGAAATCCAAGAGCAGCTGCTGGAACTACTCCAACTATAACCTTATACCAGATACTCATGGTATCCTTCTTTTCATCTCTTGTTTTCTTTAGTGAAAATGGGTTTAATTTGTGAAAATACAATAGAACTACCGCTAAGATTGCTCCTAGCTGTATAACCACCCGAAACATTTCCATGAATTCATCTGAGGATTCAAATTTAACGAATTCCTCAAACAAAATCATATGTCCTGTGCTGCTAATTGGAAGCCATTCTGTAATACCTTCTACAATACCCAGTACTATAGCTTTAAGTATTTCTAACATACGTTCCTCCTAATTATTATAAAATTTATATAGCTTATAACGGAGGAACTCTCCTCCTAATTATTATAAAATTTATATAGCTTATAACGGAGGAACTCTCCTCCCGTTCTATTAATAAGCTTATTAATTATCTTCTAAAATTATCCTGTATGAGCATATCATTTTTTATGATAGATTGCAAGAATTTCTGCCCATATTAAGATGTAAATGCATATAATTAAGAGCATACACAAATTATAATATATATAGAGAGGTGATTATTTGTCAGATAAGCAAAAAATAAAATTTCTTTTAGGCAGTAATACAAAAATGGGATTTATACCACTTTTTGATGAGCTTAGGGATCCTCTAAACAGTAAAAGGCTATATATACTTAAGGGAGGCCCTGGTAGCGGTAAAAGCTCTTTAATGAAAAGGGTTTCAAAGGTACTAGAAGATAAAAATCATTCATTAGAATATATTCATTGCGCTAGTGATCCCGGCTCTCTGGATGCATTTATTGATTATGACGCGGGTATTGCTATGGTGGACGGAACAGCACCACATATAATGGATCCCAAATATCCAGGGGCTTATGATGTCATTATAAATATGGCAGATTGCTGGGACGATATGACTCTGATACAGCATAAAAACGAAATAATACCCTTAAGTGATATTATTTCTAGCTGCCATCAGATGGCCACGTCCTGTATATCCTCTGCCGCGGCTCTACTTGATAGTAATATGCATTTTTCTAAGGCCTATGTCAAGCATGATACAGTTAATGACTTTATCGCTAAATTAACAAAGAAGCTTGAAGGAAGTAAAACTGGCAAGTTAAAAAAGAGACTTCTTAGCGCAGTATCTGTCGGTGAAACGATATTTTTTGATGAAACTATTGAAGTGCTTTCCAAGAGCATATATGTAATCCCTGATATATGGGGAGCTGCTTCCGATGCGTTATTATCGGAACTACATCGTATGGCTTCTATACTAGAAATTGAGCAGATACTTTGCTACTGCTCAATTCGTACACCGGATAAGATTGACCATATAATATTTCCATCAGCTGCTATAACCGTAACCACTGCAAACAGCTTTCACAGATTAAAGGATAAAAAGAATATTGTTATCCCTGACCTGATGAGTCCAATCCCCCATATTATAGAAGAACAGATGTCTATACATCTTAACAGAGCCAATGAACTAATAGATATGGCCTGCGAGCATATAAAGAGGGCAAAGCTCCTTCATGATGATCTGGAAGCCTTCTATGTAAATGCTATGGACTTTTCAAAGGTTGATTCCATATTTAATAATATAATAAAGGAAATCCAGTAGGATTTCCTTTTCTAATACCTGATGCTATTTATCTTCCATATTCTTAAGAATTTCAACAACAGAATCTAGCCAGTCGCCATCAAATAGCTCAATCATACCCTTGTCACAAGCGGCTGATATTTTCGGATCAATCGGCAATTTACCAAGAACCTTTAATTTATGCTTGTCAGCTATTTCATCTATGTGGCTTTCACCAAATATCTGATAGTCTTTATCGTTATCAGGGCATTTAAAATATGACATATTTTCCACTAAACCTATAATTGGTATATTCATCATCTCAGCCATTTTAACTGCTTTAGATACTATCATGGATACAAGCTCCTGAGGAGATGTTACAATTATAATTCCATCAACTGCAATGGATTGGAAAACAGTAAGAGGAACATCACCAGTACCCGGAGGCATATCTATGAACATATAGTCCACATTATTCCATATTACTTCAGTCCAAAATTGCTTAACCGTACCAGCAATTATAGGACCTCTCCAGACAACAGGGTCAGTATCGTCTGCCAAAAGTAAATTAACAGACATTATATCAATACCTGTTTTAGACTTAACAGGATATAAACCCAACTCACTACCTACTGCTTTTTCTTTAATTCCAAATGCTTTAGGAATCGAGGGTCCTGTGATATCCGCATCTAGAATTGCCGTATGATATCCCTTTCTATTCATGGAAACAGCAAGCATAGAGGTAACTAGTGACTTTCCTACTCCACCTTTACCACTGACTATACCAATGACCTTTTTAACACTACTCATTTCATTTAGTTTCTCAGAGAAATCCATCTTTGATTCAGCTGGCTCTTTTCTTTCTGCACAATTCTCTGAACAACTACTACAACTTTGATTACACTCTTCACTCATAATGCTCTACTCCTTAATGTTTATATTTGTTCTATGACAGCCTCGTCCACATCTATTACCCTCATTGTTACACAGCTGATAATCTCCACCTTCAATTATTAATACTTTACTATTTACGAGTGCATCTGATATCTTTCTTCTGGCTTCTATATATATTCCTTGAACAGTAGTACGAGCAATATTCATCTGCTCTGAGCACTCCTCCTGAGTAAATTGCTCCAAATCAATAAGTCTTATGGTTTCATACTCATCAACTGTCATACTAATATAATCCTTGCCATGGAATGATATCTCAAGCGGACCAAATATATTGCTATCGGGTAATCTACATACCTTTCTTTGTTTTCTTGGTCTTGCCATATTATTAACCTCAATTCTAAATAGAATCAACCGGAGTGTTCTTCAGCTACCTCTGATACCAGTGGCACTTATTTGTATAATTATATATTGTTTCTGACATATGTCAATATCTTTTTTATTTTTTTATTTATTATGAACCTCATGTTCTATATCTCATATTATGATATTAGCCTAAGCTAAATCTTTTATTGGAGGCTAATAATAATTTAAAACAAATTCGGAGGTTGTGTTATGTTAATGCTTCATAACGCTACAATAGGAAGCGTTGTTAAAGTAGAAAATCTGACTTCAACAGGTTACCTACGAGAAAGAATGCTGGCTCTTGGCCTGACTAAGGGAGCGAGAGTTGAAGTTATAAGACGAGGACCATCTGGTGACCCTACGGTATTTAATATACGTGGTGCAATGATAGCTCTCAGAAATGAGGAGGCTTCATTTGTGGCTATACAATAATAAGGTTCTATCATATTTATATATTAATTTATTGATATAAAGTTGGAGGAATTATGGGATTAACATATCAGTCTAGTAAAAATTCTGCCTTAACAGATATATTCCATGTAGCTAAGAAAGAAAATCAATTTGTAATTGCCTTAGCAGGCAATCCTAATACAGGCAAAAGCACTTTATTCAATTCTCTTACAGGCCTTCATCAGCATACAGGAAACTGGCCCGGTAAAACAGTTGTAAATGCTAGAGGTGAATATAAACATGAGGATAAAGATTTTATCCTTGTAGACCTTCCTGGGACATATTCATTGTTTTCCTCATCTGTTGAAGAGGAAGTGGCAAGGGATTTTATATGCTTTAGTAATGCTGATGCCGTCGTTGTCGTGGCTGATGCCACCTGCCTAGAAAGAAATCTAAACTTAGTCTATCAGGTGATGGAATTAACCAAACAAACCATCCTATGCATTAATCTTATTGATGAGGCAAAGAAGAAGGAGATTGATATAGATGCTAATGGTCTTGAAAAAGAGCTTGGAATTCCCGTAATCATGTGTGCTGCCAGAAGCGGTATAGGGATAGATGATTTGAAGCATGCCATATACAACCTTACTATCGGTACAGTTACTCCCAGTCCAAATCTTGTTATTTATAATGAGAAATATGAAGAACTACTTAATAGGATTGGTCCTCTAATTGAGAAATATTCCGGTGACATAAACCCAAGATGGATTGCTCTTAGGATGGTTGACGGTGATGAGAAGCTTATCAAATCCCTAAAAGAATTTATGC
>JAQVQL010000127.1 GCA_028701595.1 Herbinix sp. | reverse complement strand
GACATTAAAACAGGCAAATTGTGATGAAGTAAACTTCTGGAGACCGGGAGGAAAAACCAACTTCAAAGTTCTAAATGAAGGAGAATTGCTCTTATTCAAACTGCATAGCCCTAGAGATTATATTGTAGGTGGCGGTTTTTTTCTAAAGTTTTCATTATTACCTTCTTCGTTGGCTTGGGAAGCATTTGGAATAGCCAATGGTGCAAATGCACTAATGGAGCTCAATGAACGAATCTATAAATACAAAAAAACAAATCGATTATTAGAACCGGATCCTCAGATTGGTTGTATAATATTATCAAAGCCTTTCTTTTTTGATGAAGAAGATTGGATTCCTGTTCCTGGTAATTGGAACAAAAGTATCGTACAAGGAAAAACATATGATACTTCCGATTACTTTGGAAAGCTATTATATAATCAAGTGCAAGATAAGCTTTATTCCCAGTATTTTAGTGATAGTATAATTAGAGAAGATTCTGACTATAACAGATATGGTAAAGAGCAAATAATTAAGCCACGATTAGGTCAAGGATCATTCAAGATTTTAATAACAGATGCCTACCATAGAAGATGTGCAATGACCGGTGAGAAAACATTACCAGTATTAGAGGCGGCACATATTAAGCCATATAGTCTAGATGGACCACATGAAATAAATAATGGTATTCTTCTTAGAAGGGATTACCATACATTGTTCGATCGGGGATACATAACAATAGATAAGAAGTACAATATTGAAGTGAGCCGACGAATTAAAGAGGACTTTGGAAATGGAAAAGAGTACTACGCACATCATGGAAGTAAGCTGATTATACTACCAGATAAGCGAGAACAGCTACCAGATCCATATTTTTTGGAATGGCATAATGAGAATGTATATTTAGGATAAAACTTTTACGAGGAGGAAAAATGGGACTGTTTAATAAAATGAAGGAACCAATATTTCTTAAGGAAAGCAGCAATGCACAGGATCAATTAGAAAGGCTTCGAGCTTTGGAACCTCAGCTTAATGAAGAAGGGCAAGAAATCATTAGGCAGGATATAAAATGTCTAGAGTATGGAATTGCCGGAGAAAAGAATATAGCATTTGAACTGAAAAACAGCCATATGCCTATGTATATTTTACATGATATCTATCTGGAGGATGGTGACCTAAGTGCTCAAATAGACTATCTTGTATTTACAAAGAAAATGTGCTTTGTAATTGAATGTAAAAATCTATGTGGTAATGTTGAGATAACAAATACAGGAGATTTTATACGTACCACAAACTTTGGCGGGCGAAAGAAGAAGGAAGGTATATATTCTCCTATAACACAAAACCAGCGACATTTAGAATTAATGAAGAAAATAAAGGTTGATATTAAAAGCAATATTATAACCAAGCTTATGATTGGAAAGTATTTTGAAGATTTTAATAAATCTGTTGTTGTACTTGCAAATCCCAAGACAGTAATTAATGCAAAATATGCAAAAAAGGAAGTTAAATCTCAGGTTATTCGTGCTGATCAATTAGTAAGATATATTAAAGATTTTTATGAAAAATCTAAGGATACAGCTTCTTCAGATGAAAAAATGTTAGCATGGGCTAAATCCTATCTAGATTTACATAAAGAAGTCGATAAAGACTATACCGAAAAATATGAACAGTATAAAGTAGATAATAATAAATCAGAGCGCAAAGCAAGAGTAAAATCTGATACAGAAGAAAAATCGCCTATAAATGTTACAATTTCTATAGAGAAAACAGAGATATTCAAAGAATTGAAAGCATACCGGTTGGCTAAAAGTCGAGAAGAGAACATTAAGCCTTACTTTATATATAACGATAATCAATTAAAAGATTTAATATTTAAAATGCCAAGAAGCGAGGAAGAGCTAATAAAAGTTGATGGATTTGGCAAAGTAAAGGCTGACAAATATGGTGATGATATTTTTAAGATAGTAAACAAATATTAACTTTACATTTACCTAAGGCTACTGGCTAGGGTTTATACTATGAAGTATTAATAAAAAATGGCGGTAACGTAGGATTAAATATTCTCGTCCTTGATTAACAGGGACGAGATTTTTTCATCTCTTGCTCTATAAAATTTACTAAAAAAAATTTGTAAAATATAACAGTATAAATTTTTATAAATAACTACAATATATATTTAGGAGGTTGTTCATATGAAGAGAATATTTCTTGTTTTATTCGTTCTTACACTTCTTATATCTATATCATCCTGTGATAGTTCTAAGGATGATACAAATGATAAGAAAGTTTCGGATGATTCGAATCAAATAGAAGATAATACTAGTGAAGATGGAGAAAAGAAAGAAGGAGAGGACGGAGAAGAGAGTGAAAACAAAGATATTACTATCGATGAGCAAGTCATCTATGAAGGTAATGATATTATAGTTACCGCTACTGGTTTTGATAGCAATGACCTTTTTGGTCCTTCGATTTCTGTTCTTATAGAGAACAATTCTGATAAAAACATTACTGTACAGTCAAGAAACAGTTCGGTTAATGGACTAATGATTGATACAATGTTTTCAGCTGATGTATCGGCTGGGAAAAAGGCAAATGATGCTATTACATTTTCTTCAAGTGAGCTTGAAGTCTCAGGAATTACTACGATTAAGGATATTGAATTATCACTTCATATCATTGAAACCGAATCATGGGATACTATTATAGATACTGATACAAGAGTTCTTAACACTACTGCGGATGCTTCTTTTGTGCAGGAATATGATACTTCAGGATCTGTAGTTTATGACAGTGATGATATAAAAATTTTTGTTAAGAAACTCAATAGTTCCGAAAGTTTCTGGGGCTCAGATCTATATTTGTTTATTGAAAATAACCGACCTGAAGATATTACTGTTCAAGCAAGAGATGTTTCTATTAATGGATTTATGGTGGATCCAATATTCTCTTCTGATATTTCAGCCGGGAAAAAAGCATTTGATACGATTACATTTATGGAGTCTGATTTAACTGAGAACAATATAACTGATATCACAGATATTGAGCTTAAATTTCATATTATTAATCTTAATACTTGGGATACCATAATAGATACTGATACTGTAAAAATCTCATTTGACTAATAGCCTATAATAAACAGTTATATAAAAGCAGCTTTTAATGCATTTGTGGATATAGAATACATCTGCTACATCTGCGATAACAAGAGAACATCTATCTTTATGGTAATGCACATAAGAAGATGCTCTCTTGTCTTTAAATATAAGGGATTTTGTATGATTTGCACTCCGTTAATATGACAATAAAAATTCCCTCTAAGTATCTTATAAAATACATTTAGAGGGAATGGTTATTATACATAAATTCATTGAAAATCTGTAATTTATGAGAAACTTAGCATCCAGCAGTTCTCTTTTCGATATTGACTGGGACTACAGCCGCTTATTTTCTTGAAGGTGCGACTAAAATGTGAGCTATCATCAAAGCCTACCCGATAGCCGACTTCATTTACAGGAATTCCTGTATCCCTAAGCATCATTGCTGAAACTTCAATTCTAAGCTTAATAAGATAGGAAATCACACTTTCACCGGTAGCTTTACGAAACATATCATTAATTGTTGTCCTGTTTAGGTTGAAACGCTTCACTATGGTGCTGAGGGTTATTCTTCATAGTGTATTCTCCCCATATCTATTATAAAGTGCAAGCATAGATTGGACTCGGGATACTATGAAATAACAAAAACACAAGCCTATAAGTTAGCGTAATATTCATAGCTTCTTTTTATTATACTTTTAAAATCATAGTTCTCAACTATATCTTCTTTTGTAATTATATTGTTATTAATCGCCTTATCCACATATAGTGTAGGCATTATAGCAAAGAAAGTTGAATTGCTATATATATATCGATAAATGGATATAGCTTTTTTTTCATATAGATTCTTAAGCATATTATATAGCTCATATTCCATTATAGAGCTGTAGTTGTCTTGGTTTTCTACATAATATTTTATTTCAATATGCTTAAAGGGTGTTTTTTTCTTAATTGTAGCTTCCATGTTGGATTTTGCATAATTTTCGATATTTTCTTGTACATCATCTTCAACTCGCTGTATATATAGGTTCCCATCCATTTTAATGCTCAGGATATCATCCAAGGTTATATGCTCATCAGGTACATTACACATAGCAAAATCAAAACTATGGCCCACGGTAAGCAGTGTAACCTTTCTTTTATTAAGCTTAATTGTGTTGAGTAGGGGAGACATGTCCTTATCATTTGACATAATGATGAACTCGTCAATATTTTCGTTGATATACATGTCGTTTAGGGCATCTATTGTGATTTGTAGGTCCGCATAGTTCTTGCCTCTGTTGGAGGTATGAACTGTATTAACGCCATATTCCTGCAACCTGGTCTGATGGCGGGACTCCATCAAATCCTTGTTGTCAAAATTGCAATATGCAATAATCTTTACAATCCTTAGGTTTTTGCCTTTGCACCATTTCTGTATCTTTTCAAAGAATCCTAGGCGAAGTAAGTTCTTGTTCTGTCCTAATAATGTCTTATACACATTCTCGTAATCAATATAAATAGCCACATTGTATAGTTTATTATCCATAAGCCTCTCCTTTTCAATAATCTAGTAATATTATATATCATTTTACGACAAATTTACAGTAGCAAGAAAAGTGAGATTTGCGTAAATTACTCTTTACTGCAGATATTTTGTAATATGTTGTTAAATTATTCAAGTAATGCAATAATAGCGAATGCTCTCATAGAAAATTAAAGCAGTGTTATTTGATCAAATTCCCCTAGAGGGATTTCCCATCAAGATGTAGTTGATATTAAGAAAAAGTCTTTCACAAAAAAGAGTGGCTTGGGCATTCCTGATATTTGTGATGTTTATGTGCAAATAGCTAGATAACTGAAAAGAGAGGGTTATAAAGGGGCCTATTTTTTATTTTCCTCTTGTAATTTAATAATGTTTATATTAAAATTGATAAATAGCAAGTCAAAAGATTTGCTATTTATCTTTGTTAACATAATAGTGACTTGCAAAGCATGGCACTTGATGTTTGCTTCCCTGGCTCAGTTGGTAGAGCGACGCATTCGTAATGCGTAGGTCGTGGGTTCGAGTCCCATGGGGAGCTTGAGATTAAATAGTCCCAATAGGGCTTTTTCTTATACAAAAAAAATATGCAAGTGAAGGCTCATGTACTAACTCTAGAAGTGGCGATATTAAGTCGGCGCATGACTTAAATAAGGAATAAATAAGATATACAATCATATACTTAATATATGACAATAATATCATGTGACTTCGCGCTGTCTCATACTGCTTAGTGCTATTCTGTAATATTCTGTAATATTACTGTAACATTTTTGCAGGTTTTTGTTGACAGTTTTTACTCTGCATGGTATATTGTCTTTAGTGAACGTGTTACAGATACCTGAGAGGCCTGTAACCTGAGGGGGCTCCTACGGGAGCCTTTTCTCATATATATCTATATACAAAGGAGTTTCCTATGCAAAATACTATGATGTCAGGAAAGCCGTTTTTAACTTATGATCAACAAATAGATAAGTTGGAAAAAGAAAAAGGACTTATTATAATTGATAAAGATAGTGCTCTCAAATTATTGAAAGAACACAGTTATTTTGCGCTTATATCGGGATACAAGCAACCATTTAAAGATGGGGATGGAACTTATAAGAAAAATACAAAGATAGAGGATATTTTGATCTTATATAATTTTGATGATCAACTACGTTCTATCATCTTAAGATATATTCTTATGGTTGAAAAACATATCAAATCATTAATAGCATATTCATTTTGTGAAGTTTATGGAGAAAAGCAAAACTGTTATCTTGATACCACAAATTACAATTACATTCCACTCAATCAATTAGGGATAAACGAGCTCGTTAATAAATTATCGAGTATTGTAAATGATCCGGGTGACTGTAAATACATTTATTATCAAAAGAGAAAATACGGAAATATACCGCTGTGGGTAATGATGAAAGCGTTGACGCTTGGAGCCGTATCGAAAATGTATAGTTATTTACCGCAAACCATACAGTGCAAAGTTTCGAAAGAGTTTGACTTTGTGAATGAAAGCGAATTACTGCGTATGTTAGATTTGCTATCTCGTATAAGAAATGTATGTGCACATAATGAAAGACTTTACGATTATAAATATAACAAAGGAGCCATAAATGATACATATACTCATGATTATTTGAATATAAGGAAAAAGGGTGGTCAGTACGTATATGGTAAGTCGGACTTGTTTGCGGTATTGATTACATTAAAACATCTTTTAACTGAATTGAGATTTCAAAAGATGATTGATGATGTAAATGAATGTTTGAATTCTTTGTTTAGAGATACTCGCCAAGTTCAACGCTTCCAAATATATAAATATATGGGATTTCCTGAAAATTGGTATGATTTAAAAACGAGCCAATTAGCAGAAATTAAGGATGTATAAAAAAGTAGAGTTATAGGCACTGTATCCGTTATGGTCGTGGGTTCGAGTCCCATGGGGAGCTTAGAGAGGCTGTTTAAAAAGAAACAGCCTATTTTTTTTGTCTACTTTCCACAATTATACAGATAATTTGTTAA
>JAQVQL010000126.1 GCA_028701595.1 Herbinix sp. | reverse complement strand
ATAAGAGTTTGTTAAAGGAAAATCCTTCATCACGACATACTGCATACAGATTATAGATATAAAGCACAGCCTCCTTATCATTATATTCTGCTTTATTCATAAGGTATTCGATTAATGTGGCTATTTGCATATCTATGTCTTTGTTATATCCTGGAAGATAGCAAAAATATGTATGGTTGGAGGCAAGTTCTATATAGATATGCTTGGGCTCGAGTATTAGGTCGTTTTCATTAAGCAGATACTCATAGGCATGTTCTATCAAGTCAGCTAGGTTTGCAAATAGACTCTTTAGCTCCTCATAGCTAATAGTGCTTTTAACATAGATAGTATCGATAGACTGCTTAGATGTAATATCATAATAATATAATACCTGATTGTCGATGGTTCTTGGCTCCGGCCTTATGATGCCTTCTATGGAATTCGCCTGTAGCATACACACACTATAGGCTTCATCCTTGTCATTATCAGGCTCAGGTATAACAAGATAATTGTGACGAAGATCCTTTCTATAACTTATGTCCATAGTCCTTCTCCTTTACTAATCAGGTAAAAGCTTTTCTATGCTTTCCTTAATTTTATCGAATCCCTTTATCTTGGACCCCGTATCAAGTATGACCTCTGATATCCGAACCGAATCCCCAGGGTTATGATTTGACGATTTAGCTTCTACAAGCAGGGTATTATCCGAAGAGATTATCCACTGCAGTCCCTTAAGAGGAATCTTAAAGCTTCCCTCCACTCTGACAGAAAGATTAAGAATTCCCATGCTAGCATTAACATCTGTTATCTCTGTGGCTATAAGGCCTTTAGATAGAAGTTTATTGATATAATTTTCGATATCCTTCTCTTTAGAAGCCGGTTTTTCAAATATCTTACTTATTAGCCCATTATTTATCTCCTCATAGTTAACCCTTCCTGTTATGATATCTGCTTCATGCTTTAGATTCATAGACGCTTTATGCAAAGCACCATCAGTAATTCCACGTATTCTGCAATAATCATGAAGGTAAAAGGACAGATATAATATAAATACCATTGTAAATAAAACGATTGGCATAATAAATACCGCCTCAATAGTAAAGCTTGCTTTTATTTTCATAGGGGATTTCCTCCTATATTGGGATGCTTAAGAACAGATAAGCTCCAAGAAGAAATGGCATAAAGGGAATGGCTTTCTTTCTGTTTGCCCTACGAAGTGCCAGAAGCCCAATAGAGAATACTGCTGCCATTGCAAGAGCTATGGCAAAAAGCTCTATATTACTCCAAAAGCCAAGGCCAATACCCGTAACTCCCAACACCAATCCGTCTCCTATACCAATCTTTCCTCCTGTAGCCTTACTTAGTAGCACTACTCCTAGTCCCAGAGACAATCCAAGTATCCTGTCAATTACAGATAACATAGCACTAAAGGGTACACATATGCACAAGCAAATGCCGACAAATAGAACTATTCCTACTCTGATTTTCTTCCATTTTATATCTTGGATTGTAACAATGACCAACAATAATCCTATTAGAATCCTAATAATATACTCCCACATAACTTTTCTTCTCCCCTCCGGCTCCTTATCTTCACTTATGACTATAATCATGGTTAACCATTTCATTATTAAGCTTGTATTTATTTACGGCATCTTTTGCAGGCTACCCTATCACTAACCTCGGATAAGGGTACTTCCTTCACAGTTCTTTTGATTTTAGAGCAGCCTCTATTCGTATGATATCTGTCACCATATGGTGTAATATAATAGGTTTCAAACCCGAGCTCATTGCCTTTGCAGCAGGCCTCGCAGGGATAATACTTTCCTCCATTATTATTCCTCTGCCATGTCGGCTTACCGGCAACGGTATTTATCGATATGTTTAGATGAGAACAAGTCCTCTTAAGATGATATACACTACCAGTTTCCGTGATATAGACAATAATATCTTCATTGTCCTTCTCCTCTACAATTGTATATAGAGGTGGAAGCTGATGCCCATTCCATCCCCGAACTTTTACCCTTTGTATCATATCCATTTCTTGAAGGCCAAAAATTCTAAGAGGTATTCTTACTCGGTATCTTATAATAATATCTATATCATTATTATCCTCTAGCACCTTGGAGCCATCAAATCGGATTCCGTCAAAGCCCCCGGCAAATAATGAATTGTCCATAATATCTATATTTAGTCTGCTTGCTACTGTATATTTTAGGACTACATTATTGATTATTGCACCCGTCAGCTCCTCTAATCCTATCTGTATTCCTTCCTCCAGCATAGAATTATCTGCTGCCTTAGCATCCTCAACATCTTGAAAGTCTGAATAGAGATATGCTGCCTTTGCCATACTTAAGCCCGATTCGGTTATTGCTTCCTGTAATACCTCTTGAAGTGTGATTATCTGTATAAAGTATAGAAGGGAAATAAAAAAGAACAGGAAAAGGGGGAGTGCCAGTGAAGCCTCCACTGTAAGAGAAGCATTAATTTTTTTAGCTTTTAAATGGTTTTTTATTAACATAAGTTTCATAATACTACCGGTACCTACTTAACCAAACCCCATCTGATGGTCCGGGATGCCCGTTCTTCTAATAAAATAGTTGTAAAGCGTCAGCAAATGATTTCTTGGAGAGAGTTATTTTTTATTTGATTTTAATAGATTTGAAAAGAAATGAAGAACATAGAAGAGCGGACATCCCGAACCACCACCTCTTGGGATTTGATTCATTAATAGCTGCATTGTGCTCGAATTATAAGGTGTCTGTCATTATTCTTATTTATGTACTTATCCACAAATGAAAACACTGTAAATAGTGGCTTTATATGAAATTCGGCCTCAGACTCATAGCCAAACATACAATTTTGAAGACTGATATCTGTACCATATCGCATATTAATATTCTCCTGTATTAAGTCCATCATTCGATATGAAAGCTTTCTTTGATTTGTCAGGTATAAGAATAGCGATAGATAATCATTATAGGCAAGTCCTTTATCATCCTTATATGAAGTTGCTTTTTTTCGAATGACATCTCTGGTTAACATGAGTAAATCACTATATTTTAGATTAACTTTTTTCTTTAAGATAGGTACCTCCTTATCTATAAGCAAAGCACATGTGTCTACAAGGGCCGAGGCAAACGCTAACAATATCATCAAAATTCCCTGGGTAATTGCAACCAATATCGGTAGTCCTGTAAATCCCACCAGTTTGGTGGCTATGGATTTTGCCTCATTCCATTTTTCCTTATCACCCAGAATAGTTGTGAAATTAAGTAGAGTTCTTAGCAGAATAAGCCTTCCTATAATAGCCTCCAAATTATCCTTATCAGAAGTTTGTCCATATATAAGATATTCCCTTTCATAGGTCAGTACAGAGGGCTTTCTTCCTTCCTTTACTTCATTCTTTACAGGAAATCCGTTAAAATGCTCATTTATGTAGCCTTGAACTAAAAGACGTTCCACTATCTCATTACTTCCTTCACCGATAAGAGCTCCAAGACTATAATCTCCAAAGCTGCCAAATAAACCATCTGTACCCGAATCCTTACCTCCAATCTTTAAATTCTTAAGTAGACCGGAGAATGAAAAGCTCTTCTCATCTTCGGACAGCATATCGATAATAGATGGTAGCCTCTCATATGATATTTCATTATCAGATATAGTTTTAGGATCAATCACCAGACCTGTAATTCCCTCTTCTATAATATCCTTTATGCCTCCTAAAAAATCAGGGGAATCCTTATCCTCTAATACTAGAGTACTGTAATTTAAATCGAGTCCCTTTGTCTCATAGTTTAGTAGCTTCTGACATGCCACATAATAGGCGTCTTTAGCACTTATATATTCCTCGGTTGACATTGCTTGGTAGCCCTTGTTAAGGCTGTCTAGACATGAGGTTAACACATTATAATCATTAGTTACTATATCCTTCATTCTAGAAAAGTCATATCCATAGCTATTATTAATCTCATATCTTTTTAGCTCCTCTAGCCCTTCTTTAAGACTGTCATAGATTTCTGCATCTAGCCCTTCCTTCTTATTATCAAGATTACTCTCATATGCCTTTATTTGCGGTTCTACATTCTTCGCAGTTTCTATAACTTCTTCCAGCTCTATTATCGCTTGCTCAGACGCATCGAGACTTCCTGATACCAATTCGTATAGGTTGTTTCCATTAGATATAATGGTGTTTATGCAAGACATTTGCTCTTCTCTATAAGCATCAATATCTGCCCTTATGGCATTGGCCTCATCTCCAAGCCCAGATATTCTATCCTCTGCCTCATTGATGGCTTCTTCTATGGATTCCGCATCATTGATGCTTTTCTCCTTTGATTCTGCCTTGCTCTCCTTTTTATTATTATCCAGTGTCGCTTCCAGTTGTTTTAGGGTAGAGCTTTCCTCCTCAATTTGTCTTTGAACACTTTCAAGGCTAGCTTCTAATACACCTATGGCTATGATTAGCTCATTAAGCCTTATAAAGCTATCATCGATTATATCAAATGCCTTGGAGGGGTCTGTATATTGATTCTCTAGGACAAAGAATACCAGCTCATTGTTAATACCAGTACTTTCCATGGTTGGCGTCCCATATAGAATTTGCTTTACAAAGCATTTTTCTGTCTTTAGTGTCCCTCCCTTTCCCTTAGTTAAGCCTGTTCGTCCAGTGGATAACCCGTCTATGTATCTCATTAGGGCAAGGATTCCTTCATCTATGGTGACCAGCTTTTCCTCTAGCCTCGCCTTTTCTTCGTACAAAACACTGACCTTTTTTGGTTGCTCAAGTAACGATGCCTTGTCCAATAAGAATTCGGCCGCATCTCCTATTGACCGATATTTCATATATTCGGTAACCTCATGAATGAACACTTCCCCTTTGTGATCTACAAGACTCGTTCCTGATATAAGCTCTACCCAATCCAAGGAAGTGGAATATAAATTAAGCCTGTTACCTGCCCCGTATATACCGCGACCGGGATTTAAAGTATATGACATATATTCTTCCATGCTATTAGCTATTTCACCATACCCATAGGAGCTGTCTTCTTGTGGGCAGTCCAGACCAAGCAAATGATATTCCTCCATTAGTGGACCATAGAAACCTGCCAAAACTGAATCCATTGATGTAGATAAAGCACGCTCTGCAAAGACCTTTGCCGTTGTTTGCCTCGCTCCTTCTATAACCGTCATTACCAAGGATAGAATCAGAAGGAGCACCAGACTTAGAAACACTGTTATAGATGCTTCCTGACCATGTTCTTTATATTCCTTCAATTTCAAGTCCTCCTAAGGTGTATTTAATGTATCAACCTGATCATTAATTGTTTCAAATACGCTGTTTATAATATCTGTTATCTGATCTCGAAACAAAACCACCAAAAGTATTAGAACTAGTAGTATCAGAATAATCTCTACTACACCGATTCCATCTACCTCTGTCTTCATAAGGTTTTTAATTTTTCCCATTATTATTCTCCCTTTCTATTAGTCAATAAGCTATGCTATACCAAATAAATCCAATAAGGAAATCCTTATATTTGAAATGATATAAAAGCAGGTATTAAGATTATAATCAGGACTATAAGAAGCATTATCATCATAGGACCCAAAAGCTTTGTAGATGCCTCCTCACCTAGTCTCTTAGTTGTCTCCTTTCGTTCCTGAAAGGCTTCCATCGCTTCTAGTTTAAGTAACTCAACCATGTTTTTGTTTCCCTTTTTAAGATTCTGTACCAGCATAGAGCTAAATTTCATATATGGCATTAGACCAATCTTTTGGCCAAATTGCTCATATGCATTTACCTCCGGTAGCCCAAGCTTTAGTTGGTGTAATGTAAGCTGCATTTCTTCATAAGCATATCTCTTTTGTCCTTTTTGATATCTATTACTGTGATTATAATCCTCAGAGATTTTGCTCCATGCCTGCCTAATGGTCATTCCGGCATTTACCAATAGATTAAATTTATTAATAATATCAGGATAATCAAGAAGTATCTGATTCTTTCTTGTCTTCATATTGTCATCTAATACCTTATCCATAAAAAGCCATAGGAGAACAGAACCGACTATACCTATTATAAGAACCCTAAATGCAATGTCGCTTTCAGACACCTTCCAGGTAATAAGATATTCCCCTACCCTTCTTGGCAGCTGCCATTCCTTAGACTCGGACGATTCTCTTTGACTCATATCGAGAGAGTTGTATAGCTCCCTATATAGAAGTGTTGCTTTATCTAATTTTACCGGCCATATGGTTAAGGGTATTGTGTGCTCCACCCTTTTGTCCTCGTATTTAAGAATTGCTGTAACTTGGGTGCTAGTCCCTTTCTCATCAGTATCTTCATTTAGTAGCCTACCGCTAGCGCTTATAAGCCTATAATCCTTAGGAATCCAATCAATGCCTATAGCTGTATCGGGAATTTTCTTAATAAAATTTAAGTCCTTATCAACATATTCAAAAGTCTCATTCTGTCCTAGCATCTCCTTCTCGAGACAGGGAATGGCTTTATCTAATACCTCTTTCCACTCCTCGCTTGTATATATGCGTTCCTTATTTTGTATGGTTATTTCATCTTCATAGAATTCTTCTCTATTGTTTTCGTTTTCCATACGAAATTGTAGCCTTAGGTGATCTGCTCCTTCTCCTTCTTTG
>JAQVQL010000125.1 GCA_028701595.1 Herbinix sp. | reverse complement strand
AGGGATTATCCCTCAAGAGATACTAGATAATATGGATATCGAAAAAAGAAAGGCATATTTTGATAAGGTTGTTAAAGACAAGTCAGAAAATAATGTTATAGCTTTTATAGATAATGTGCCAGCAGGATTCTTGACCTTTGGTAATTGCCGGGATGATGATAAGGACAATTCATTCGGTGAAATCAGGGGGATTTATCTGCTACCAGAATATTGGCATCAAGGAATTGGCAGTAAACTTATTAATTGGGGCATTAATGAACTAAAGGTTATGGGGTTTAAAAACATTTGCTTGTGGGTTCTAGATGATAACTTACAGGCGAGAAATTTTTATGAAAAGCAAGGATTTGTTTATGAGGGAACATCCAAAGAAATTATAATAGGAAAGCCATTAATTGAGTTAAGATATATATTGCAAGACTATTTCGAGGGGTCAGTATAAAATGAGAATTATTTCAATTAAGGAAAGTCCTGAATATAAGGACAGAGCAATTAAATATTTTCAAAGTAAATGGGCAAGTAAGGAAAGTCTAATGGTTTATGAGGATTGTATAAGTAATTGCATTACTACTAAGAATCCATTACCTCATTGGTATCTGTTGATGGATGAGGATGAAATTATAGGTTGTGCTGGACTGATTACAAATGATTTTATCAGCAGGATGGATCTCTATCCTTGGATGTGTGCTCTATATATTGAAGAAGCCCATCGTGGTAAATCATACGGTGCATTGCTTCTTGAGAAGGCAAAGGAGGATGCAAGGAATGGTGGCTTTTCGAGCCTATACCTTTGTACCGGACTTATTGGATACTATGAGAAATATGGTTTCGAATACATAGGGGAAGGGTATCATCCTTGGGGTGAGAGTTCAAGGATTTATGAGGCAATATTATAATAATAAGAGGTGGGGCATGAAGGAACTAATAAAACCAAAGGCTTTACGAAGAGGCGATACAGTCGCCTTAATTTCAATATCAGGAGGTAGAGCAGGTGACGCAGATATGCTTACCAGGTACCATATTGGAAAAACGAGACTAGAGGAACTGTTTGGAATTAATGTTATTACATGTCCTAACTCTTTAAAGGGATCTGATATTATACGAGAATCCCGAAGCAAGAGCAAAGGATTTGATTTGGGCTTTAAAGAATACAGAAGTAAAAGGCATTATTGCCAATATGGGCGGTGATGATTCTTATCGCGTAATTCCATATGTAGACTTAAATTTAATACATGATAATCCTAAAGTATTTATGGGTTATTCGGACATCGCATCTTGGACTACATGCTTTGCGGTTGCTGGCGTTGTCTCTTACTATGGACCAAATGTTTTAACACCAATAGCTCAACCAAGTAGCCTAGCTGACTATACATGTGTTTTTGATTTATGGATGAATACACCAGGAATGGGTTTGAATGATATAGATGATTCAAGACAGGGAATTGATAAATATTTACGACGGAATCCAGAAACATGTTTTGTTGCAGAAAAAGGTAATATGATAATTGGTGTAATTCTATGTGAAGATGATGGAAGGCGAGGATACATTCATCACACTGCAGTATCAGTATTAGAACGCAAAAACGGAGTCGGAACAGCTTTAGTTGATGCTGCTGTGAATGCATTAAAATATGAAGGAATCAACAAAGTAGCATTAGTAGTTTTTTCAAAGAATGAACTGGGAAATTATTTTTGGAAAATAGAGGCTTTACAGTCAGAGAAGATTTAGTCTACAGGAATAAGACGATAAGTGAATTAACAAAAATTGATACATAAGGGAGATTTGCATATGAATCAGGATGATAGAATGTTTTCGATTGGTGTTCAGAAAGTTGATTTAAAAGGATTTAGCCAAAATGGTAGAGTTTTAGATATTGGTGGTGGAGGGGAAGGCATTATTGGACAACTCTTAGGAGAAAAGGTGATTGCTATTGATCCTAGATGTGATGAACTTGAAGAAGCTGCAGAAGGACCACTGAAGATTATTATGGATGCAAGAGAATTGAAATTTCTGAATAACACTGTCGATGGGATAACGTCATTTTTTACATTAATGTACATAGAAAAGCAGTATCATCAAAATGTCTTTGAGGAGATATATAGAGTTTTAAAAGAAGAGGGTGAATTTGTTATTTGGGATGTTACTATACCTCAATATTCAGGAGGAATTGAGGATATATTTGTAGTACCTCTTGAAATAAAATTAAAGGAAAAGATAGTTACAACAGCTTATGGTGTGTTGTGGGATAAAGCTGAACAAGACAAGAATTATTTTATTAATGTTGCTGAAAAGGTAGGTTTTGAAGTAGTAGCAGAAGAAAATATGAACCAAATATATTATATAAAATTTAGAAAGAATGTTAGTAAATAATATGTCGTATAGCTATAAATTTGCGGACATTGTTAACACGTAACATTATATAAATTTTTTTATCGAGCAAGTTCATATAGGAGGATAATAAATGGGTGAAACAAATTGTTTTGAAATGCTAATGAAGATTGCAGAAGCTCAAACTAATAGATTTCCTCAAGGTGATGAGCCCTTTAAAAATGGTTGTAGAATATTAGAAGAAGCAGGGGAAGTTGTTTGGGAATTAAATCATTATGAAAGAAAAGGCATATCGATTGAGAAGGGAAATTCCAAGGACAAGAAACATTTGGCATTTGAAGCATTTCAGCTATGCGAAGTAACATTTCAATTGTTGCAATACTTCAATATTACAGAGACTTTCAAAGAATGTATTAGTGATTGTTATAAAGATTATATTGATAAAGGACTTATTAAAAACAATAGTCATTAATAGCAGAGGGAAACCCATGAATATAAACAAAGAGATGTAGTGGAGGAATTACATGAAAGTAGCATTATTAATAGTGGACATGCAAAGAGGTTGTCGAGAGATTATACAATGTAAAGAATCATTTGATAGTTCAGTAGAATATATAAACGAGGTTAGCCAATACTTTCGCAAAAAGAATAGTCCAGTTGTCATTATAAAGGATATTGAAGTTGGTTCTCCTGGGTTAATTGAATTTGAGTGCGTAGAAGATATAGTTATATCTGATAAGGATATCGTAATACATAAACAGCATTGTAATGCATTTTGGGAGACTAAACTTGACGAGATATTAAAAACTGAAGGAGTAGATTGTGTTATCGTTAGTGGATTTGCAGCAGAACATTGTGTACTTTTTACTTATAATGGTGCCAGAGAAAGAGGATATAAGGTGTTTCTATTGCAGAATGGAATAGCTGGTTTTGAGGAAGAAGAAATCAAAAAAATTCAATTATTGCGACCGGTAATAAATTATGAAGCACTAGAGTGTTTTCTTTAATTCTTATGAAAAAAGGGTGGAGATATTAACTATGAATAAAGAACATTTAGGGTATCTTCACTTTGGATACTGAACTATATCAAGTGGGAATTAGTGTTTATTCAAGATTCGAAACCACCTTAATGCACAGGGGTGGTGCTACATTGTTTATGAAAAAAAGATGTGAAATTCGCAGTTGTTATAAAGTGCAAACTATAAATTTGAATTTGAGGAAAAAGATGATGAAGAAAAAGATAATCAGAATATTCATAATAATAGTAGCTTTGATGTTGATGTTCCCATTTCCGATAAGCTGTAAAGACGGTGGAACTGTTAAATATCAAGCAGTCTTGTACAGCATAACAGATTATCATGCGATCAAAGGAGTAGAAGAATACGATACAGGGATTGAAATAAAGATTATTGGTATAACAGTATATGAAAATACAACATTCGAAAAGTAAACGTAAATATTAATTTGTTATTAAAGATAATGAATGGAAGGTTATATTAAGTTAGTGTAGCGACTATGGTGATGGGAGAATACATATGTTGAAAATAGGAATTATTTGCGCTGGCGATAGAGAACTAGCGCCATTTTTACCACACATTGAAAACTGTATAATATCAGAAAAGGTAATGCTCAAGATTTATGAAGGCACAATAAACGGAATTAATGTAGTTACATTATTTTGCGGAGTATGTAAGGTTAATGCTGCTATTGCAACACAAATACTTATTGATTGCTATAATGTGAATAGCATAATTAACGCGGGAACTTGCGGTGGAATGGTAAATGAACTTGATATTTTTGATACTGTAATTTCAACAGAAGTCGCATATCATGATGTTCATGATGTTATATTAACAGAATTTCATCCTTGGATGGAAACGGTTTATTTTTCTGCTGATAAAAGGATGTTAAAATTATCAAAACAGGCTGTAGCAAACATATCAAATGACTATAAGATAGTTTATGGACGAATGGTAACGGGTGAAGCTTTTATTACTGAGGTTGGCAGAGATGAGATTAATAGAAAATATGCACCACTTTCGGTAGATATGGAAACAGCTAGTATTGCCCATGTTTGTTATGTTAACAGAATTCCGTTTATTGCTATTAGAACAATTACTGATACCCCAACACACAGTGGTAGTGATAATTTTGATATCAATTGTGAGAAATCATCTGAAATTGCCAAGGATATAGTTCTAAAATTACTAGATGAAATGAAATTTGCCTACGAAGGATAAGATGAGGTGCAAAATGGAACTTTGGGATGTTTATAATATTGATAAAATAAAAACAGGAAAAACTATGGTTAGGTTGTAGAGGACGTAATCAAATCAAGGAAGCTTTATGAAGAAATATTAGGATGTAAGATTACAGATATACAATTAAAGATGTAACTAGAATTCTGCAAGAATTGAATGGAGTTGGAGTAGATAAAAATGAGAAGAAAAGATAGAGAAGTAACAGACCAAAAGGAAATAATGCAAATTATTGATCAGTGTAAAGTCTGTAGAATTGCGATGCATGATAAAGCAGGGCTTTATATTGTGCCGATGAATTTCGGATATACTTATGAAGATAGTCAATTGGTGTTGTTTTTCCACAGCGCAAAGGAAGGAAGAAAAATTAGCGCGCTGAAGGAAAATAGCAATGTATGTTTTGAAATGGATTGTGAACATCAACTTATTACAGCCGATGTAGCCTGTGGTTATGGATATTTCTTTAAAAGTATTATTGGAAATGGCAAGGTGGTCTTTTTAGATGCTATTGAAGAAAAGAAAACGGCTTTATCCCTATTAATGAAGCACCAGACAGGACAGGAATTTTCATTTGAAGATCATATGGTGACTAGCGTTTTTGTATTTAAAATCATCGTTAATAGTTATTCTGGAAAGAACCATCATTAATTCCAAAAGTATAAGAAAGCTAAAAATTAAAGGGGATTCTATAAAAATAAATATATCTGAAATTGATTATGTTGAGAATAATGTAAACGAACAATATTGAAAAGCAACCTATTCATTAGTCATGAGAGGTTCAATGAGAAACTAATCTAGTTTAGCAAGTGTAAATATTGGATTTTAGTTAAGGGGGGTATTATGTTGACTAAGAAATTGATTGGGATATTTGGAGTTATTGTTATGGTATTATTGTTATATACCTTCTTTAGATTGGCAACACAAGAAAAGGAAAATGGTACCATCTTGGATATTAATACTTCTGAATATATTCGTATTTGGGATGGAAGGACAGGTGAATCGTACAAAATTGATAGGGAGGATTATGTAACAAGGATTAGAATGGCTGTTGATGGATTAAAGTATTTAAGTGTTTTGGATGAATCACAAGCGGATGGGTCTAGTTACAATATAATCTTTGAGAATGAAGATGGCAGCGAATTGTCACATATAAGTTATGCTTGGCCGGAGGATATAGTATATGTTAATGATCATGGATATGAACTTGTGAAAGAAGAAAAATATTTGTTGTATGCTTATGTTGCCGATGCACTTTACTTACAGGTATACGATGATATGCAAGACTAAATGATGGTGATTAAGATAATATGTATTATTTTGGCGCCAAGACAAAGCCATCACCACTTTCCAATAAGTTTGGCAGAGAGTACTTTCAATCATTGCGTAAGGAAGGTACTGATAAGCTATCTGCTAAGGCTTTTTTGGCTACTGAGCAACGTATACCCGGTCTAGTCAACGGTGTATTACAGGACATTCTCTATATATCTGGGATTCATCCCAAGAGAAAGATGGCTAATGTTACTGATGATGAGTATAGCATGCTATTCGATACCATAAAGGACACACTAAGAAGGATGGCAGATCAAGGAGGAAGAGATACTGAAAAGGATCTTTTCGGAAATCCAGGCGGCTATCAGACCTATCTTAGTAAAAAGACGGCATCCACTCCTTGTGTGAAGTGCGGATATGAACTACACAAAGGCAATTACATGGGTGGGACCATATATTACTGCGAGCATTGTCAGTCTTAATTCTCACTTGGTTAATGAATGGATTAATAGAATAATGAGAAAGCAGAAAAAGCATTGAAATATATCGGTGTGCTGAAGTATTTTCCTAAGATGTAGATGGAGGAGGGCTAGTATGTTCTATAACGATTTAGAAACAGAGAGACTGTTGCTGAAGAATATTAGTAAAGATGATAGAGAATTCATATTTAGTCAGTTTTCTGATAAGGAGGTTAGCAGATATCTTTTTGATGCGGAACCATACACGAGTATAGAAGAAGCTGATGAAATCATAGAGTATTATATGCAACCCGAACCACGTGCTCAGCATAGATGGATAATTGTTCGTAAG
>JAQVQL010000124.1 GCA_028701595.1 Herbinix sp. | reverse complement strand
TTTTTTCCTCTTAGCCTCTGTTTTCTTTTTATTAGAATAATCAACTATTGTTGTTATTAAAAATATAGATACTGTAAATATAGGCAACCCCCATAGGACCATATATTGATATAAGGGAGTATGGTTCTCTGCCAAAAGGGGCAAGGTTGATATCTTATCAAATTGT
The DNA here is from genome assembly GCA_028701595.1 of Herbinix sp. Taxonomy (GTDB): domain Bacteria; phylum Bacillota; class Clostridia; order Lachnospirales; family Lachnospiraceae; genus Mobilitalea. The sequence goes on along the minus strand of JAQVQL010000124.1, from coordinate 6,503 downwards.
AGTGTAAACGGTAGTGCAAAAAGCTCACCAACTACTAATATAAAAACACCCTGAAGACCAGTAAGCCAGTAAGCCTTGGCTTTAAAGCTATATTCAATCATATTGGAAAATAGAATTATTGCCCCGGAGACCACATAATATATGGGGTAATCCCAAAAATTTGTGGTATGGAACAAGCCAATAAAGAAGCCCAGCATTATAATCCGTGGGTTAAGAACCTCCTCCTTAACCTTCTTGCTAATTCGATGACGGTCAGTCTGCCCATATAGCCATGAAAGCAGTATGGCAAGAACAGTCAGAACAAATAAGATATTAATAACATGGGCATGTAGGTCTCCAAGTATAAATGAATAAGCCGGAAATTCATGAATTGTCTTATCATGGGTCTCAGGGCTATATCCTATATATCTGGTGGCATCTGGAAACCAATAAGAATATTTAATCTTAACCTCGCTTGTAAGATTCTTAAAAAAGGGGATAATTATTCCGTATAAAGGATAATGCATATTACCTGCGATACATACCCCTGCTCCTCCTATTAATCCCCCTATACCAGCAAAAACACCTGACCTTTTACCATTCTTTTCGCCGTATCTTATTATCATATTATAGACAATGGAAAAGGGAAGCACAAATGCAAAGGCTCCAATCATCATAAGCATAAGATTATACCCGTGGGATACGGGTGTAAAAGAAAGCCTTGTTAGGAATGTAGCTATAAATTGTCCTACATAATAATAATTGAGTTTGCTACCACTAAACCAAAAATCCTGGGGAGCCATATAATCACTTCTCATCATGGAGGTCATAAAACCGTAGTCCATGAATTTCTCTGTTCCATACGCTTCAGGCTTAAATCCTCTTATATAAGTAAATATTAGAAAAACAACAAAAAACAGCAGCTCCTCTATTATAAAAATCTTCACATTCTCCTTCTTAATATAAACAGACAAAATGCTCTTTTCAGTATAAATAGTACTGCCTGCAGGCTTAAAGAAAAATCTAAAATAAAGCACTATAAACAGATTAATTAAGAGACCAGCCCCTAGGGACACAATACATGAAGCAGTTGTAAACTTCATAACCCTTATGGATGAAAGCATCCACATAATATAAGCTGTTATGGCTATTCCTATGGTTTTAGAGAAGAGATATCCCTTGTCAGCCAGAGATGAAAACAGCAAAGAAGATAGAGGCAAAAATATAATACCTAGGACAAGAATCAATAACCACCATTGCATAAATAGTAGCATGTCCTCTCCCAATAACAGCTTTTCCAGTATTGGCTGATTCTTAGCCATTAATACAATATTCACAATCTACCCCCTACTATTCTTTATAAGCAATGATAGCTATCTATTTTCTATATATTCTCTTTTTTAAGAACTTGGTTGATACTCGAAAAATCACGAATTGCCTGTCTACCAATTCGAAAAATCCTCTTCATATTAATAGAGTTAACACCACCCTGTCTCGGTCTAAAGGTAATTGGTCTATAATGAACCTTAAGACCCCTTCTAGCATAGATAACAGACAGAAGTACATTTGAAAGATTATACCCCTCTGGTATCAGATGAAGCTGATCCTTTAAGACAGATGCCTTCATGAGTCTATAGGGTGTGTTGGCATCTCTAATTCTTACATGAAAGCAAAGCCATAGAACAAATTTTAAGGTCTTGGTTACAAATATACGGGAAAAGCCATCCTGTCTTCCCTTCCTTTGACCTATACCCATGTCCCATTCTCCCCTTTCCTCCCAAAACTGCCAGAATTCATGGGGGAGAGTCTGTCCATCGGAGTCTGTCTGGAATACGTAGTCTGTACCTTTATCCACTGCATATTTATATCCATACAAAACCGTTGCCCCATGGCCTCCATTAGGCTTAGTGAGTGGCTCAAAGGCTTCACGCGTCCTTGCTAGCTCCTTCATGAGTTCGTAGGTAGAATCCTTACTTCCGTCATCTATAATAACCAACCTACTGCCATTACCGATCTTCTCTACTATCGGATACCAGTCATTTACTACCGTCTCAATATTCTCTTCTTCATTATAAGCAGGAATAATTATATATAATTTATCCATACTCCCCTCCTTTGTATCTAGCGGTACCTGGTACCGTTACGATATACTATTGAATATATCCAATGCCCTTCTTACAACTGCGTCCATATTGTAGTAGCGATATTCCGCAAGGCGACCAAGAAAAATCACCTTTTCCTCTCTCTTCATATCCTCCTCATATAGGGCGAACTGTGCCTTACAATCCTTTGTAGGAAATGGATAATAGGGCTCACCCTCTGAAGAAGGAAACTCCTTGCATATAGTGGTCTTTTTGTGATCCTGCCATGTAAGCTTCTTGAATTCGGTGATACGGGTATAATCATAATCATTTGGATAATTCACAACCGGGGCTTCTTGGAATTCCTCCTTGTCCATGGTATCGAATTGAAAGCGAATGCTTCTGTAAGATAATTTACCATGCTTGTAATCAAAGAATTCGTCCGTGGGTCCTGTGTAAAACATCTTTTCATATTCAATATGATCAATAATTTCCTTATAATCGGTGTTTAGCATGATTTTTATGTTCTTATTCTTAACCATGTTCTCACACATCTTGGTATAACCAAAGCTAGGCATCCCCTGATACTTGTCAGCAAAATACCTAGTATCCCTATTAAGACGAATCGGAATCCTGGATATAACCGAGGTGTCCAGCTCTTTAGGGTCTACCCCCCATTGTTTCCTTGTATATGTCTCAAATATCTTTTCATAAATGTCTTGACCTACCTTGCTTAGGGCTACATCTCTGCTAGTCTTAAGCTCATCGATGTGTACAGACTCTTGCTTTAAGAACCCCTCAACCTGTGAGCAATCAAGATTAAGATTATACAGCTTATTGATGGTTTCAACTGTAATAGGCATGGGGACAAGATTGCCGTCTACATAAGTAAGCACCCTGTGCCAAAAATCATTCCATTTTGTAAAGCCAGATAAATATTGATATACCTCTCTGTCATTAGTATGGAAGATATGAGGTCCATAGTTATGAATTAGAATGCCCTCATTATTATATGAATCGTATACATTACCTCCAATATGGCCTCTCCTTTCAATCACCAATACCTTCTCACCCTGTACATTGGCAATCCTCTCGGCCATAGTCAGCCCTGCCAACCCGGAACCTACTATCACATATTTGAATTTCATTTTCTATCTCCTTTTTGACTTGTTTTGTTTTTCAAGTAAGGTTTTAATTCATGTCATATTCTAATTTCTTACTCGTATCAAATATAGAAATATCCCTGTCTTCATGTCCAGTCTCATATACACATTCATAGGTTGAGCGAATATTATTCTCGTTTAAATCATATTTCATGCTGCTACGATTACCAAAGTCTACAATAATAAAGCTGATATTATTCTCTTTTACCAGATTATCAAGCTCTGTCGACGAGTCAGCCCCATACATTCTGCCAACCATTATGTCCCTATACTCTGTATCATAGCCAGCTGACCATGCGTAGTATTGATGGCCCTGATAAAGCATAGCACCTCCAAAGACCACCTGATTAATGGTATAGGCATCAGTAAGAAAAACATCCATAGAATCACTGTTTTCTCTAATAAAGTCCGTAACCTCGTCTTCCATATTAAGGATTATCTTACCTTCAATAGCATTCTTTCTAAGGACCGTTGCAAAATCATATATACCTGTTAAGGTCATCATAATAATTAGCACTACTCCCACAGTCTTAAACACTAAGCTCTTCCTATCAAGAGTCCTTGTAATTAACAAAGCGGCGAATATTCCAAGCAAAATACAGCTCATCATAATATATTTATGATTGACAGTAACATCTACGGTTAAGGATACAGTAACTGCAAATATTAAGGGTGCAATAAAAGCAAATATTAGATATCGTTCTATATGCTCTCCAAATATAAAGGCTATTATGATTAGTAGAATCAGAATTCCAAGAAGTCTTTCTAAGTAAGATGCCAGGCCAAATATTGTTTTATTCTCTGCAATAAATCCAAATAGTAATTTAGGAGAAACCGCTGAGCCCTCTATAAAATATCCTGTTTGAATCAGTGAGAGTAAGGTTGCAATCACAGCTGTAATCAGAAACTCCAATCTTCTATTAGAGAATATGGCTATAACAAATAAGACCAAGATACATCCTATTACAGCAGACCCATGAAAAAAAGAAAGACCTCCCAGCAAAATACCCAATGCCACTGGGTAGCGTACACTCTTAATCTTCCACCCTTCCTTACTAAAAAATATTAACCGTAAATCTATCCATATCATACCACACTTACTGTCTATACTGTCTATTTTGTCTATTTTGTCTATTTTTGTTTTATTGTCTATATTGGCTTTATTTTCTATGTTGGCTTTACCGGCTTTACTGGCTTTATTATTTATTCTTAGCCTCTCAAACATCTCATAAAGAAGGGGAAGGAATATAATAATCACAAAAAACATAGCTGCCAGTCCAAAGGCAAGATGCCTCTGGTTGCAATATACATTCAGATTCCACAAGCCCCAATCCTCATGTGGTGTATCTCCTATAAAACTGGTATTATCCCATAGCACCTTAAATAAATTCTTACCCCTGGGTATTTCCGAAAGATATAAGAAGAGTGCCTTGCCGCTTCTGAAGGCAAAGAATAACAAAGCAAGAAATCCGGATAATATTCTTCCTGTAATCTTTAGGGTAAGTACATATAAGAGCATAAATGCACTTATAAAGCTTAGCATACTGGGAATATTGAAGGCATAATCAATTCGCATCCCAAGAAACTCCAAGTTTCCAGCTAAGAACTGAAACATAAAATGATATCTGATATCCTCTCCTGCATAATGAGAATATGACGTAGGAAAATTATTACCATAGGAGAAGGATCTAATCATACCTATATGTGGTGAAAAATCACTGAATACTGATACTCCTATATTAAGCTGTCCATCTCTTACATAAAATGTTGACCACATAAGAATAAATGCCAACAGCGCCACAGAACCGAATATTATCCATTCCTTAACTCTGGTCTTTTTGTCCTCACATAGCATAGGATATATTGACTTTTTATTTCTAATAATTTTGATGTAATAAAATAAAGCTAAGAAAACAAAAGCTAAGGGCATAATAATTGCATTGGCTATTATAAGAGGCTCTTCCATGTTAGAGGCTGCTAATGCAATCAGATAGACCGACCAGGTCATAGTAAGTACACCTAATATAAACCACACAGGCAAGACTAATATATATGGACTTAATTTAAGGGCTCTACTATCATATGTGGATAGGGTAATCCTATGCAGCCCGGGAAAGCATAAACTACAGATTGCCCACCCAACACCAAGACAAATCATAAGATATATTATACCTAGCACTTATCATCACCGCCTCTGATATAATCAGAAATAAGATATCTTGGCCTTGACTTCACTTCCTTATATATCTTGGTAAGGTATATACCTATAATACCGAGGCTGGTCATAATAGCACTTCCTATTATTAGCTGAAGTAGAATCACTGTAGTAAAACCATCACTGGCTCTACCAGATAATTTCATAAATATGGTCTGCACTCCCATAATAGCCGCTCCAAAAAACATAATAATCCCAAGTAATGTTATACAATGAAGGGGTACAGATGTATATGAGGTAATAGCATTAGCAGCAAGACGAATTAGCCTTAGAAGTGACCATTTTGTCTTACCATTAACTCTCTCTGCAACATCAAATTCAATTTCCTTGCGTTCAAATCCTAGCCATGCCGACATTCCTCTAAAGAATAATGCACGCTCAGGTAGCTCCTTCCACGCTTCCACAACCTTACGATCCATCAGCTTAAAGTCAGAAGCTCTGCCTAGGTTAATATCAGAGGATTTATATATCAGATAGTAGAAAAGCTTGGCACATGCCTTATAGATAAAGTTCTCCTTACCACGGGTACGCTTAATGCCCTCCACCACATCATAGCCCTCCTTAAGCCAAGCGTCCACCATATCGGGTATAAGCTCTGGAGGATGCTGAAGGTCTCCGTCCATAACTAAAATCATATCTCCACTGGCATATTCAATGCCTGCACACAGGGCCGATTCCTTACCAAAATTCCTGCTAAGCCTAAGAACTGAAAATCTGTCGCTGTCCTTTGCAAGACTTTTCAGCTCACGCCAGGTATTATCGGTAGAGCCGTCATCAACCAGGATAAATTCATATATGATATTGTTATCTATCAATACCTTTTCAATGACCTTTATCGTACTTTTGATATGGCTTCCCTCCTTATACACAGGAATTACTAGGGATAATAGTGATTCTTTACTTCTTTCATTTGGCTTATCTACTGTTATCATGGTTTACCTCTTCTATTCCTTTTTGATCCAATCTACTTATTCGCTACAGGTTCTGCTTACAGGACCTTTTCATAGTGTTTGGCTGGTTTGATTAAGAATCTTATCCTCCAAATGAGGATTTTCATAAAATATA
>JAQVQL010000123.1 GCA_028701595.1 Herbinix sp. | reverse complement strand
TTCAGGTATGAGTGCACAGCAACAGAGTGCTATTATTCAGAGTACTAAACTACTTGACCCTCTAACAGTAAGAGAGAATGAGGTTCTCCAACATATTTTGTCTGGCGAATCTAACAAAGAAATTGCCATGTGTTTAACCATAACTGAAAGTACAGTCAAAACTCATGCTCGAAATATTTATTCAAAATATGATGTAGGTAGCCGTGCGGAGCTCATCAGCACCTTATTAAAGAACCAAGCCGGTAAATAAATTACATACGATCATAAAATTTAAGTTTAGATTGCCTCTCATACTAAAGAATGAGAGGCTTTTTTGTGATATCGTTCTTTAGATTGATGCTTTATCTGCTGTTTTTATATAGAATTTATATTAAGGAGAAGTGATACACATGAAATTAATTCGTAAGCTACGCAATTTATACGCATTGGTTTTTATACTGGCTTTTAGCATAATGGTCTGGCAAGGTGTGGCACATAGGAAAGAAATAGCCTTCCTCTTTGGAGTTATAAGCCTTGTATCATTTGTATTTTTGCTGAGACAAAGTCGATTACTCAAGGATGCTATCCTCATCTTGGATAATCCTATCCTTGTTGTGCCGTCAGATTTGATATCTTTGGAGGGTGACAAGAGTAAGGATAATATGACTGAGATTGTGGTGTCTACCTTTGGTATTTTAACTGGAAGCAAAATCTACCGATGGGGTCGTGATGGTCTATATGGGGTGAGGTTAAACGCTGTTGAAATTGACCGAGAGAGGCTGTATCTGACCTTTGGGGATATGGTACAAACCATGAGAGTAGATCTGTTGCATGGAATGCTCAAGGAACAGGAGGTAATGAATACTGTGAATAAATTTTTGCGCGAAACCGGCATAAGGGCAAGTATCATCGGCTGGGAGCACAAAAGTTAAAATCCAGCGGTGTGGTGTCAAGTGGGAAATTAAATTTAATGAAGTAACCATTACTGGTATCTATCTAAAAAACATTATAAAAGGAGAGATTGTTATGGGTAAATTCTGCACAGGCTGTGGCGAGTCTCTAAAAAAAGATGCAAAATTTTGTACAAAATGCGGTGCTTCTGTTGTGTTATCAATGGAAGAAATTAAACCAGATGAGACTAAGTCGGATGAGGATAATCTGGTTGAAGCTAAGTCAGCAGTGACACCTGAACCTGCTGTATTAAAAAGCATTGCTGGCTCCTATGCAAAAAAGCTATTAAAAGGAGAAACCCCAGCCTATAAAGCGGCTGGTGAGCTTGCCCTGCCTATGGAGCTTACTCCCGACATGGGAGATTTCGGTGGTGAAAAACTACTTTCTATAATTAAAAGCGGCTTCAGTAGTCTAATTAAGGGCTTCAAACGAACGTTTATTAATAAGAAGCTACTGGTACTGGTCATAGTAGTATCACTTATCTGGCTGTTTTTGAATGTGCTGACTGCACTGGGTATTTTTCCTCTGCCTCTTAGGCTGCTTTCATGGCTGACCGCCGCAGGCGGAAGCATGATTGGAGGCTCAGTAGGAAAGGGGCTAGTGGCAGCCATGATGGCTCAACTTCTTACGGATAAACATATGCTAAAGCGTGTAAAGGGTGGATTCGGACAGCTGACCTCCTTGTTAAAGGGTAGAAACAAGGCATACAGCTCTCTACTTATGGGCGCAGGGGCCAGTCTTATTGTCTCTAACATGATGTTTGCTTCAAACCTTCAAAACACCATGGTCTGTATTGCAGGCTTTGCTCTTTCTGCAAAGGCTCTTATGGGTAATGGATTTTTAAGAAGGCTGACATCCTCATTAATGCCGAAGGCCAGTAATGCAGGGATTTCCTCCATAATGGGAGGATGGACAGCAGGCTTTGCTCTGTTTATATTGGTGTCCTTGATACCCGGAGTATATAACGGATACATAATAGGAGTGGCATTATTCATAGGCGGTATTATTCTGATGATACTAAATAATAAAAAAAAGGAGGTGGCATTATGAGATATAATAAAAAATATCTAGCCTCTATACTAGGTTTATTGCTTTTCCTTTTAGCTTCATTTTCTTGTCCGGTATCGGCAGCGAAAGAAGGCTATGCCTATGACGATCCGGATTTGGGATATTTTTCTGCTCGTGAGCACAATGGTGAGGAATTTGAGCTAGGGGGGACTAGGTTTTCAATAATGGATGAGGACAAGGATGTGGCTACGGCTGCATTAAGATACGCGGTCCAGATTTGGTCTGATAAAAGCTATTCTAAGGCAGACCTGCTTCAAGTGGATACATATGAGGCGACTGTGACAAATCTTCCCACCATTACAGGAACCCTAAAAGATGAGCCGCTTTCATATATTATTGACGAAGACTATTCTTACATGAAGCAATCACGGCTTACTACACCTAAATCACAGGAATTAGCTAGTAATACCTTGGCAAGTTCCGAACAATACATGAAATATATGTTGCCCCGTGAGATAAAAAACAACGCTGATAGTAATTATGATTTTACAGCAGAGGAGATTACCTATGCCGGATATCCTGCGATTATTACAAAGAATTATTACGAGAATGGAGAAGCCTATCAAACTGGCTCTACAGAATACACCATGGAAAGTTATGGAAGTATATTTATATATGTGACCGATTTGGAATTGCTTCCCTCATGGTATGCTGGTGATATTACGATTAATGATGTGGATCTGACAACAGAAGAAAAATACGATAAAATCGGCAAATGCTATGCAGTTCTGGAGCTTAACTATAGATACGATGCGTCGGTATATGGAGATGTGTCTAAACAGGCCTTTTTACAGGCAAGAGTAAGGGAATTGTATGCTGAGGCTGAAAGTGATTTTAAAGAAAGCTTTAATAAATATGATAAATCCATTTCCTTTGACACTAAAAAGACCATGGATGTTAGAAACAAAAGCTTTAAACCAGGTAGTCATGAAAGCGTCGATACAAAAGCTGATGAAAAGTCTGGCGAAACATCAATCTCGATTCCCGAGGCTCTAGCCATAGCAATTATAGGTGGTGGTGCGGCTATTTTAGGTGCCGGAGCAGGAGCGGGAAACGGTAATGACAAGGAAGAGGACCGCCGAAAGAAAAGTCGTTATAAGATGTGCTTAAGCAAGGACTTTGGAGATGCCATACGATATAATGCACCAGCGGTTACAGTCTATGGACGCATCGTAGAAATCACACCCGAAGGGGAGGAAATTGATCGACCTGACCTGACCGCGTCCTTAGAGATGTTCTCGGACAGTAATTTAAAGGTTGAAGACACAGCCATGACAGGTAATTATATGGGAGCGCTGGTATCTGTAGAGGCCCTTAGTGGTGCACAGAATCCAGACAGTGGAGTACTTAGCATTCGCTTTAGTGGTGAGGGAGGTTCATTTCAGAATAATATTACCTTCCGTCTTGTGGGGGATGCATATATACATTTTCCTACGAGGGGTAAAGAGCTTACACCCACAATATATATGCTCTACGGTGATAATGGCAGCTATGAGCTTCCTATCGAGCTTATGGATTTTACTATCCCGCCCGAGAAAATTAGACTTGAGCTACCAGGTGACCAGCCCTTTACTACCAAGGAGGAGAAGGTGGATGATACCCATTATGTAATTCGCCTGCAGAATACAAGTCGGGCAGAGACGAACAAGGTGCAGCCCCAGCAGATTCTTATGGTCACTGTCTACGGAGAAAATGAAAAGGAAAGTGCCCATGACAGCTTTATCGTCAGTATGATACCGGAGGGTATATCACTCAGACCCTTTACGGGCTGTCCGATTGACGAAAACGGTAGCTTACTTGTGGCTTGCAGTCTTGCCCCGGAACAAGGAGAGGATGAGACTGAGATTGAGAAGACTCATTTCCAGCTGGTACTGGCAGTATCAGCAACAGATAAGAGTGGAAGAAAGAGAGCAATTCTTGTGGACCAGGATAAGATAAGCTACAGCTTCGGGAAAATGAATGCGCAGATAGAGAAGCTACAAAATCTTCTTGAGGGCTTTTCTTATGAAATTGATTCCTCAGAAGGCAGCAGAAGCGGAGTATATAAAATTTGCCCGGGGCGTCAGCTACCTCAGGATGACAGGCTCGATTATGATGTAGTGCTTCCTGTTAGCTGTGAATATGAGAATCAGACTTATACACTTGACATTCCTTTGCGACTTCTAGGCGATAAGCTTCTTACGATGGCAGAAAAGAGCGAGGAAGTTAAGCTACTTATAAAGCGTATCAAAAAGTATGTAGATGAAGAGGACCGTGCTAAGATAATTCGGGAGTTTAAGAAGGATTTACCGAAAATGTCTGCGGCTGACGTCCGGCTCCTTTCGAAATCCTTAGTATACGCCTCACAAACGGAATTATATAAGGCAAATAGGCATCTCCTGAACGCAGAGATGCTGGATTGGCTTTGCTGGGGACTGGAATGGTACAAATGGATTGGAGACCAGGCAATCTCTGTCATAATTTCAAAGCTTAGCTATAACTACGCTCCCTTTGTGGAAGCAGTAGTGATGCCAGCCAAGGATTTGCTGGTGGAGCATATGGGAATATGGCTATCGGATTATGTAAGCGGAGCCGACTCGCCCAGTGCGTATATTGACTGCGAGAAGCTGGAGCAAACCGGTCTTGCCATGCTGGAAAACACCTTGACTAACCTAAGTGAGGATGCAAAATCTCCTAAAAAGGTTGGCGGGATTCTTGCGGTATATCTGGTAGTTAAAACAGCTAATCACTATTTCTATGATAAGAATGATGATGGTTCACCGGTTGGAATATATGGGGCAATTACATCTGCCTTTGGTGATCTTACGGTACAAAGCTTTAAGATAATAATTGGCTCAAAGCTGGAGAAGCTTGCTAGTAACCCAGCAACCACAAAGATGTTTGGCGGCTATGCAGATGAGTTTATTAAGAACCAATTTCCTGCGGAAATCTTTAATAATGGAGGGAAATGGGACTTTGATTTACTCAAAAAGCAGCTTGAGGAAATTACAGTTCTTGCTTCTGCTAAGCTTTTTACAGCAGCAAGGGAGGGTGCAGAGCATATAGCAGCAAACGAAATAGTTATTACTCTTTATGAAGACACCAAAAATCCTGAAAAAACTGTGATGATTGCGATAGAGCCTCTGAAGCTAGGTAAAGCATTCTATGATTTTATATTTACAAAGATGTTCTGGATGCTGCCCTTCATTGATTCTGTCATAGAAGCACCTGATGACCCGCCCTATATGATGGCTTGATAGAAATACTAATCTCTCCAAATAAATAATGGAATTTCAGAGGATAGCCTAACCTTATCAGTCATGTTAATTCATAATAATTGTTTAAAAATCCCGTATAAATTACATGGTTATTGCAAAATATAGCCATGAGGTGAATGAAATGGGAATCCTATGGAAGGAAAATGGTACATTTAAAGAAGAGGGTATGGAGAAGGCCGAATCTCTGTGGATTCAAAGCCAATACCGTAATGGCAGTGGAGAAAATGATTCATACAATAAGGCTATAAGACCAAGTCTTAAGGGTGAAATCTCTACCGAAGTAGCTGTTATAGGAGGTGGTATAGCAGGAGTACTTATAGCTTACTTACTTCAGCAAAGAGGTGTTCCTGCTGTAATACTAGAATGCAGAAAAGCAGGTGGTGGGATAACTAAGAATACCACTGCTAAGATAACCTCCCAGCACAGTCTCATATACAAAAAGCTTATTTCCTATAAGGGAGAGCAAAGAGCCTGGGAATATGCCATTGCTAACCAGCTAGCAATTGAAAAATATCAGGAAATTATAAATAATCTTCAGATTGATTGTGATTTTGAGACCCTTCCTAATTATATATATACTCTAGATGATGAGCAAAAGATTAGGCAGGAGGTGGATGCAGCCTTAAAGCTAGGGCTACCAGCCACATTTACTAAGGAGACCACCCTACCCTTTAAGGTTAAGGGAGCTATAAGGTTCGATAATCAAGGACAGTTTCATCCTCTAAAGTTCCTTGATAGGCTTGCTGATACATTAAAGATATATGAAGATACCAGAGTAACCCAGATTAATAAGAACGGACTAATCATTACGGATAAGGGAAGCGTTAAGGCGAAGAAGGTGGTCATAGCTACGCATTATCCTTTTATCAATGTACCGGGCTATTATTTCATAAGGCTCCACCAGGAGCGTTCCTACCTGACGGCTCTTGAGGGCTGTGGTAAGGCTAAGGATGAGCTGGATGGGATGTATTTAGATGCCGATCAGAATGGCTTTACATTCAGAAAATATAAGGATTACCTGATTCTTGGTGGAGGATATCACAGAACTGGCCAATATCAACCTATTAACTCCTATGGGAGGATAGAGAATGCTGCAAGAAAATGGTATCCAGGGTCAAGTGTAAAATATACCTGGTCTGCACAGGACTGTATAACACCTGATGCTGTACCTTATATAGGAAGATATTCAGTCAGAACCCCGAATATATATGTGGCTACAGGCTTTAACAAGTGGGGAATGACAAGCTCCATGGTATCTGCCATGATTATCTCTGATATGATTGCAGGCAAGGAGAATGAATATCGCAAGGTATTCACACCCAGAAGACTAATGCTATCAGGTAGCCGTGTCCTTCTAAAGGATGCAGCGATTATTACAATAAGCCTTCTATCTGAGTATCTAAATATTCCCCATGATAAGCTTAAGGAC
>JAQVQL010000122.1 GCA_028701595.1 Herbinix sp. | reverse complement strand
GGACCCCTGCCGAATGAAGAGCCAGGTGGATCATGGCGAATATCAGCCCGCCCATCACAGCGGCAGGTATGCAATATCTACGCAACAGGCTGGATCTGCTGACCAGCAGGGTGCCCACCACCATGCACTATATTCAATTGCAAGTTTTTCATTTTTTACTATGATAATCGCTTTAGTAAGTTATTCTATTGGAATCATATTTCAGATTTTAAAATTTGATATATCTAATCAAGTAGTTGATTTTATCATAGGCATACCATCACAAGCTTTGATTATAATCATAGTAATGGTTATTAGTAAAGATTTTAAAATAAGAAACAAGGTGTTATTCTCGAAGCAGACAAAAAAAGAACATATATATGTGTTTATATTAATTTTTATAAATACTAAAATATTTGGAGCTATAATTACAGTATATGATGATATAAATGTTCCGAATTATCTTGTTTCAATATTATGGTTTGCTATTATTCTAATTCAGGTTATGGCACTTATCTACATTATAAATGCTCGCACTATTCTGAAGGAGCGCAATGTTCTTAATCAGAACTATCTGAAACTACAGGAAGAGCATTACCAATCCATAATGGAAAAAGATTTTAGACTTCGCAAGCTCCGCCACGATATGAAGCATCATCTATATATGCTTCGTATGTTGAATGAGGAAGATGAGCAAAAGGAAATGAGGACCTATCTTAATTCTATTGCTGATACCCTAGATAAGGGTACCGATTTATCTTAATGTACAATTCTATAATAACTTCTTAAGAATACTTAGGAAAATACTGATTAATTCATGAACAAGTTCTTTCATGTTGGTTTTTAATACTTTCGTGTAAGTACAATTGCAATAGAATATAAAAGATGATAAAAATATTATAACCTGTATACAAGGGGAGGTAGCCATATGCTTAAGAATGTAAAGATTTTGACTGGGTTATTTACACTTGGTTTTATTCTAGTTCAATTTTCTGTAATAAATGTATATGCAGCGCCTAAAAAAACACCCACACCCATACCTACAGCTGCACCAATTATAAATCAATATGGTGATCCTGTATATGGAATGGAACACGAGTTTATAGTAAATGAGAATTTTGAAAAAAGTTTGGGAAGTTTTAAAAGTAGGAATAAAGTAGAAAAGGTAGCTCTATCTACCAAAGAAAAGGCATACGCTGGTAAGGGTTCTCTTATGGTAAAGGGGAGGAAGTTTAATTACAGCGGAGTATCATTTGATTTAACAAAGATACTTAAAGCTGGAACTGAGTATCATATTACTGGCTATATAAAAACTAAAGCCGATGATACGGTAAATTTGGCAATTGAGTCTAAGCAAAAGGGTAAAGCATATTCCACTTCTTACAGCCTGACCTCCTTAAATGTTAAAAAAAACAAATGGTATAAGTTTGATGTAAGTTTTACAGCTAAAGCAGGTATGAGCAGTAATAAGTTCTTTATTGAAACGTATGATACAAAATGTGATTTATATATAGATAATTTCTCCATCTCATATCCGACAGTCAGTAAAAACATAAAAAAGGAGAACAAGGATTTTAGCTTTATCCCACAGAAACAAAAGTTTGAAAAAACCATAAGTGGTAATCCGTTAAGAGGATTATATCCATTCTCATGTTGGAGAGATCAGACAAAACACATACCTTATTCTTTAGAAATGAATTATTTTGCTTTGAAGGATTTCTTTGATAAGGATAATAAATTTACTTTTACTTATTTTGATAAATTCATACAAGATGCAGCGGACCGCGGTAATCAGATGGTACTTCGAGTTTTCTTAGACTATCCGGGTGAGAAAGACGGGGTCCCACAATTTATATGGGATATGGGTGTTGAAGGATATGCATATACAGCACCATTTGGTTCCGGAACTGCTCCTGATTATACAGATCAAAGATTAATAGATCAGTTGGTGAAGTTTATTAAAGAGTTTGGTAAAAGATATGATGGTGATCCGAGGATTGGATTTATACAGATTGGATTAATAGGTCACTGGGGAGAATGGCATAATTATCCGGATTATAACCCTTTGCCAAGCCCTAAGCAACAAGAGCAGATTGTAAAGGCATATACACAGGCATTTACTAAGACCAGACTAATGGGACGCTATCCTGATACGGGCAATATGGCAGCGTATGATGTAGGCTTTCATGATGATTACTTTATGGTTGATTCTTTTCTTTCTGAGTCCTGGTCTTTTATTGAAAGATTAAAGGCGTCAAATACTTTGGATCGGTGGAAGACAAATCCGATAGGAGGAGAATTCTATCCCCCGACCGAGCTTTTGGTTGATGATGCTTTATACTGGATGAAGGAAGACTCGGGATGTGAAGATTTCTATACTTGTGCGGATACATTTAAGACCAGCGCATTATGTATGACACTTGCGTTTCAGGATGATCTAACAGAGAGAGAAAAGAAATTATTAAATGAAATATCAAATTATATCGGTTATGAGTTCTTCTTAAGTGATGCTAAGTTGAAAAACAAATTCGGAAAAACCGGTGAACTAATCAGCGTGGATGTAGAAATAAGTAACAAAGGAATTGCTCCCTTCTATTATCCTTGGCAGGTGTGGCTTGGAATTGTTTCAGATGGGAGATTGATAAAAACAATACCGGTTGACTGGGATATTAGAAAAATCATGCCAGATAGTTCTGAAATCTATCATGCTGATATTAATTTAGCTATGTTTGCCTCCGGGAACTATGATTTAGTATTGCAGATAGAAAACCCTATGGAAAAGGGTAAGCAACTCAAATTTGCTAACGAGTCACAGGATATGTCGCTTTTGAATTGGGTTACCTGTGGAAGAATTAAAATAAAATAATAATTTATAAGTAGCAACTAAATTACAGAGGGGAAAAGGCACTGTTATCTAAAACAGTGTTTTTTTTTGTGAAATTATAGGTGTTTATTCCCCGCAAATCCTTAGAAAAATACGGATTACTTTATAAATAAATCCTTTCATGTCTGTTTTTGATACTTTCGTGTAAGTACAATTGTAATAGGACATGATTGATGGTAAAAATATAGTAAGAAAATCTTATTCACTAATTGGGAGGAGCTATATGATAGCTTTGTGAAAGCGGGCAGCGACCACATGGACAGGGCAACCTTGGATGAGCTAATTAAGGATGGTCTTATCGATATAACAAATCCTATAGAGAGGTTGCAAGGATTCCTCTATATATTTAGAGTTGACAAGATATTATGAAGAAGCAAGAGACAATATTAAACATATTAACCGGAAATGAAAGAATACATTCTCTATCTAATATAATTCCTGGTTCAAATATACTCCTTGAAGCACATAGATTAACAAGGAGTGAAACAGAGCTTACTGCTAAAGAAACAGCTGAAAAATGTATGGAATACAGCAAAGAGTTTATTGAAGAATTCTATGAGAAATAGCAGTAGCGTAATGTTATTATGATTACCTCCGTAAAAGGTAGTAAATACAATTCTAGATGGAAAAAGAGCACTATTATTTATTAATAGTGCTCTTTTCTTGGTGCGCAAAATCAAGGCTTTATAAATACAAGAAGAACACTAGTGACTTTAGTCATGGGTTCAAACCTTATATAAATGAAAGTTGAAAATAAGTACAATGTATATTAAGATATAGTAGTAATGTTGTAATTTTACAGATGACGAATTGGATTAGAAGTAGGAGATAGGTAGGTGGAAGATGACAATTGCCTTGGTGGATGATGAGGTCTTTTACTTAGAGAAATTAAGAGAGAGCCTTTCTAATGCCCTTAACAAGCTTGGAATAGAATATGACATCCATACCTTTCGTTCGGGGAAGGCTTTTTTGGATTCCGCTAGAAGCTATGATTTAATTTATCTTGATATTGAGATGCCTATAATAGATGGTATTAATACGGCTAAGCTTTACCGTGAAAGACAGAGCAAAGGATTAATCATTTTCCTTACAAATCATATGGAGCTGATACAAAATGGCTACTTGGTTAATGCATTTCGTTTTATAGAAAAGAACGGTAGTGATAAGAAGTTCCGTGAGGCTTTAAAAAGTGCTATAGTAACTATCTCTGATAGAAAGAAAGAGCTAATTACTATGATAAATGGGGCTGATATAGTATTAGAGCATGAAGATATCGTATATATTGAGGCTGTTAACAGAGGCATTAAAGTAGTAACCTTATATGACATATTATTTTCTAAGGTGAAGATATCAGATATGGCACGTAAGCTGGATGGCTCCTGCTTTTATCAATCGCACAGAGCATTTATAGTTAATCTTAATCATATATTCCGATTTGATAAGAGAGATATATTCTTAAGAGGTAACAATACCGCGTTGCTTAGCGTTAAAAAAATAAATGAGTTTAAAGAAGTATATTATAACTGGAAGTTCAAAGACTGAAGAATGAAGGGTTTAAAATTACAGATGTATAAGAGAACTTTTTATGAAGCTATTTAAAGGATTGTGAGGAAAAATATGTGCGGAAGATATAATTTTACAGTCGAACAAAGTGATGAACTCAGAGAGATTATAGAGAAATTAAATGCCAAGGTACATGGAAAGGAATATAAAAGCGGAGAGATATTTCCCACTAACCAGGTGCCGCTTCTTGTCGGAGAGGAGAAACAGCCATCCCCCCTTCTAAGCATCTGGGGATTTCCTAAGTTTGATAATAAGGGCGTAATTATAAATGCCCGTTCCGAGACTGTATTTGAGAAAAGAACCTTTAGGGATAGCGCCATTAATCGTAGATGTATCATTCCGTCTTCAGGCTTCTATGAGTGGGACAGCGAGAAAAGAAAAATCATGTTTAAACTGGATGGTAGCGATGCGCTCTATATGGCAGGCTTATTCAATTATTATCAGGATGAGCTACGATTTGTCATCCTTACCACAGCCGCCAACGAATCTATAAGCGACGTTCATCATCGTATGCCACTGGTGATTCCTAAGAATGAGATAGATACATGGATTTTTGATGATAAGGTAACGATGGATTTACTTCATAGGGTACCGCCTATGCTTATCAGAGAGGTAGTATAAAAATAAAAAACGGTACCAGGTACCAATGTAAACCGGTACCTGGTACCGTTTTAAGGTTCTGGTAACAGCTTTACAATTTTATATTGGCTGTTTATAACAAGCCAAAGCTGAGCAAAGTACGACATTATGTTCCACACACTGGTTGAAGCTATGCCTTTTTCTATCAATAACCTCATAAGAGAATCGAATGTTATGGCATATATATACCAAACAATATACTGAATACTATTGTTACTTGTATTTTCAAAAATAAAGAATGGAGTTTGAGATACTTCGTCGAATTGTATGGTAGCTCCAACGTTTATAGCCAGATTATAAACATTATCTCTGCTTAGGATGTTGCTGCTGGAAAATCCAGCGACATATGGAAGCTCCCACATATATCCAAGTACAGGGATACCGATTGATATCTTATCGGCATCTATTTGTGTCTGTATAGAATCTATAAAAACACTTAGGTTGCTAATTGAGATAACAGGTGCAGGAGGAGTGTCAAGTATGCCCCAGGTATATTGTAAAAATAGAATAGAATAGACAACGTCTGAGAATTTTGAATAATCAATGTCTTCATACACCACCTCATCATCTAAGGTATTAACCTTTGGATTAATTGCTATAAGAGTCAAATAACCATCCTGACTCAGTCGCTCTGAAAATCTTCTTGTATAATTTAAAAAAAGATCCTGATTTTCTGTAGTAATATATTGGGCTGATATAATAATCCCATAATATTCTTTATCTCTTAAAACATTTATAACATTTTCAAAAAGTGTATCCTGATATACCTCATCATTCAAAAGCCTATAGGTCAAATTGACGTCAAATTCACCTAGTAAACTTATAGCGGCCAAGTGCATAAGAGGAATAACTCCATACTCTATAGCTGTTTGTATAATATCTATATCGTCATCAGATCCAAGAGCCTCACCGTTATTGCCTATTTGGTAATTATATATGGATAGATAGGTTAAGTATGGCAGCGTCTTTCTTAAAGTATCTCTATTTATAAATATATTGGCATAGCCATAGGTAGAAAAACTTGCTGTTCGGTTAAAACTTATAGCTAATTCTTCCCCTGGATAAATATATTCCCGATCCGCAAGAAAGGGATTGTTCCTTAATATTTCACCTACTCTTATATTATTATCTGCTGCTATAGCTTCTAAGGTATCTCCTTCGCTCACCATATAGGTTTCACTGGGATGTACAATAATTATTGTCTGGCCCACAAGGAGATTGTCCGGATTTACCAATTCATTATCCCTGATTAATTTCTCTACGGTAATTTCATACATATTAGCGATTTCTTCTATAGTATCACCAGGTTGTACTACGTATATATCCATATAAAACCTCGCTTATTCTTTGCTTCTATTATATGTAGAAAAAACAATATAAGTAGATAAATGTACAAAAAGAGGATTAAAGGATATGAGTAGATAAAGTATGCAAAATTTATGGATGTTATAAAAATACTTGAAAAGGTGTAATATTTAAATAATAAAATTACATATATTTCCTCTTTACACCGAACATTAGTTCTGCTATAATCTTGAGTTTTGCAGTAAAGATGAGTTAAAAGTGCCCTCAGTCTCAGTGTTTACAAGAGATTGAGGGTTTTTTGTTTTGTCAGAAAGTCATAGTGTTTTTTTACTTTTTTGTATCTGCTAAAACTT
>JAQVQL010000121.1 GCA_028701595.1 Herbinix sp. | reverse complement strand
TATCGACTCAATTAAGAGTAGTTGTCGTATCATTGTATATGAAAAGCAGGCAATGTCCGAAGATAGAGCTCTAAAGCTTTTGAAGGAAGGAATCGCTTACTTTACAGATATGGGACAAGAGGACAATCGAATCAGCACATTAAAGAAGGTAAAGCTTCATAAAGCAGACTATATTCTTATGTGTGACGACAACCCTTTGCAGAATCTTGATTATTTGAAAATAGTTACTGAATTTTTTGACCACATCTCCCCAAAAAGCAATGAATTAACATGCTATATACAATGTCAGGAATACGGAATGAAAGAGGTTATTCAAAACTATTATGACAGCCCGGACAAAAAACAATTTGATCTTAGTATAGTAGATATTAAGCAAAAGGCTGTTAATAAAATGTTTATGGAGCATAAATTGTTTGAGTATAATAAGATTAATAATTCCAAGAATGTACACCTAGCAATTGTTGGCTTCGGTGATTATGGGCAAAACACCTTAATTCAAGCTCTAAATAACGGCGTATTTAGTAGTGATTCAACCATATGTATCGATGTTTACGATAAGAACATAGATAGTATTTTAGGAGTCTTTCTGAAGAAATTTTCCTCCGATATCCTAGACGGTCTTGAGGAGAAAGTGCCGGTTGGAGATGTTTGTGCTGATTTTGTTATAAAAATTCCATTCTTAGCAAATCATTCTTTTGACATAGATGGTGAGGTTATTCTGCGCTTTTGGAGAGTTGATGTCAGTACGATACAGTTTACTAAAGTGCTTTGTAATTGTATTAGAAATGATACATTTACATATGTGGTTATTGCCATAAATGAAAAAACATTAATGGCTGCAACTTTGCTGGAAATTAAGAAAAATCTACTTAGTGATATTCCTATTATCGTTAGAGCAACAGACAACGAGCAGAGCTTTGATTTCTTAAGTAGTGTAAGCGATTATAAGAATGTACATCTGATTCATAAATCTAAGAATATTTTTTCAATGGAGGCTCTATGCAATGAAGATATTATTAATATGGCAAAGGCCTTTAATAAAAAATATAATGAGATTGAATCCGGTAATAAGCGAAAGGCAAAGGAATGGATGAGTATCCCTGTCTTTAAACGCGAATCCGCTATAGCTCAGGCAATGCATCAGGATGCAAAAGAATGGTTGCTTGGGAATGATGAAATAGTTGAAGAGCATGGTGCTCTGGAGCACAGGCGTTGGTGCTTATTTATGATTTCTAATGGATACAGGTATAGCGAAGGGGTCAAGAATGATAAGGCCAAAACAAATCCATGTATCTGTACATGGGATAAGCTAATAAAGGATATGCCCGATATGTGTTCCCATGATTTTATGCCCTTTAAAATGATTAAATCTAAAAAGGAATAAAATAATAAACTGAAATATAATTTCGCCAGAAGCCTCGTTATAAAAAGGACTTCTGGCGAAATATATGTATAATCTATATCAGCTATAGCGTTTTAATAAAGCCAGTCTTTATTCCTCTTACAAACCCTGCATGTTCATAGAATTTTAGTGTTTCTTCTTTCTTTGAACCTGTTAGAAGCATTACCTTATAACAATTATTTTCTTTTGCAATCTCTAGTGCCTTATTAAGGGCCATTGAGGCATATCCCTTATGCCTTTGATCTGAATCAGTGATAACATTTTCAACTAATCCATAGGGTCGTAAATTACGAGTTAAATTTCTGATTATAGATATATTGCATGAAGAAACTATTTCTCCGTCAACTTCAACCACTATATAATAGAGATTTGGGTCATTATATATTGCACCCCATATTTCCATTAACATCTTATCATCAGAAACATCAGGATCATCAGGATGTAGCTGTCTATAAAGGCCCAATAATTCACTCAATTCATTATGCTTTATTAATCTTGCAACTGCTCCCATTACAACTCTCCTTGTAGAATAAGTATTTGCATATGATTATATATTTTTTCTTGCTGCTATCATAAAGCGGTGCTCTCTGTTAGATATATAGCCTACTTTATCTATCTCAGATCCTATTTCCTTTAACTCTTCAAAGCATCTATCTACTGAAAAATCAGGGAATTCCCATACGCATTGCTTTGCAAAATATACACCTGTACCCATGTCCAATAAGACATCAGTATTATGCCTGTACTTATTTACAGTCTGAATATAATCCCAAGAAAGGCTTTCACCTGTCCATCTTCCATCCAAATAACTAAAATCCCAGCCCTGAAAGGTTTGCTGTTCTTCTCTAAATAGATATTCTTCTAATTCTGAATCACTCATACTACAGTTCCCCATAGGATTCTCCTCATGTTTTATTTTTCATACAGATCATTTTCTTTTCCTCAACACCAATATCATTTGCTATAACATCACATTTGGTCATCAGGAGGAAATAGATATTCTTATCTTCTTCACTCAAACATTCATAGTTTGCTTGTCCTTTAGCAATTACTACATCAGCATTTTTATAAACATTTTTGAATGTAGGACTTGTTCGATTAAGGACAGTCCCAAGGGAACCATCTCCATTATCTACAACCTCTGCGTATTTATCAATGCCTACAAAATATGCGTCTTCAGTTATCGAATCATTAATCACCGGTTTCCCACGTACTCCAAATAGTAGTTTAATATTAGGATTCAGTTCTTTGATTTTCTTTAAAAGGAGCTTATCCAAACAGATTTCTCCACAATTATCGCCTAAATATAACAAGGTTTCTGCATTTTTAACATCATTCAATAGCAATTGCGTATCATCAATTGCTAATTCTAATAACTCCACGTTTTCAAAGCAATCATTAACTTCTTCTAATAACGTATTATGTACAGGACCGAAGTCAATAATATTCCCAACAATAGCATATCGAATTGCCAACATAAATGAATTTTCAGCCTGCTCAATCTTCCTCTCATATTCCGGTATCAAATTCAAGAACATAGTGTTGTAGTAATTCCTGGTTTCCTTATATGGGTCTGGATTATTCGTATGTCGTTTTATCATGGTGAAAATATCACCTACGATTTCCGGGGTGTCTGCATTATAATTCGCTTTACTTAGATAAGTAAAAACTTCTCTCAATAGTTCTTCTTTTGTATCAACTCCGGCGATATCTGCCACTTTAATTACTTGGTTTATTACACATGGTAAGCATTTATCGTGCATTCTCATAAATGTACCCCTTTTATTTATAATCTAGCGTTCCACTCAACTACCAAACATTTTTATGTATTCTTTCAGTTATAGAGTACTCTTTTTGCTTCACACATGAAGCATTTGCACTCTCTTTTCCCACGGCAATAAAGCACGGCATAAGGTAATCCTCTGGGAAATTCAAAACTTTTCTTGCCCACTCTCCCTCGTCTCCTAAAGGTATACGTAAAGCTGATGCATACCCCTCAGCCGTTACTGCTAGAAACATATTCTCGAGACAACACCAAATGGACGCAAAGCCATTTAAGTGAGAAAGATTTTCAGGATGCAAAATATCTGACTTTTGCTTAAATAATGGTATAATCACACAAGCTGCCTCTACTAGCATTTGATACTGCTTTGGAATTGCATCTTTGTAGGCATTTTGTTGACAAGTATCATTTAAGTTCCAGTCTCGTAATATTAAATTAACTTCCTCATCAGATATATGCTCTGGTATTTTATTAATTAATTTAGCGACGGTATCCTTATTCTTAATAACAATGAAATGCCAATCTCTCATGTGGTCATTAGTAGGTGCTTTCATTCCTGCCGAAATAATTCTTTCAATGACTTCATCATCAATGGACTCATCTTCATAATCTCTAATTGTTCGTCTTGAATTAACTACATCATAAAAATCGCTCATAATGCTACCTCTCTATACTCTAGTTAATGTAAATTATAGAATAATAATATCACCTCATTTTAATTTCTTTAAGCCCCGTCTCTCGGATAATATTCAACTCATCAGCATTCATTAATCCTGATATAAAAAGATTTAGGTATTCTTGTGAAACACTTTGATTAAAAATCAACATATCATCAGTGTTTATCGTAACAGGTATTCCGTTATCATATAGTTTTCTGATCGGGTGGACAAAATAGCTCTCCACAACTCGTAACATAACATTACTCGTTGGGCAAATGTTCAATTGAATTTTATTTTTTGATAACCATTTCATAACAGCCTCTGATTTGGCGGCAGCAATTCCATGATGAACTTCATCTAACTCCAATTCCTCAACAGCTTCCATTACATCATCAGCCTTTCCAAACTCTCCAACATGAGCTTTTAACCTAAGGCCATATTCCTTAGCTTTTCTATAGATTTTTTTGAAATTCTTAATAGGCTGTTCAGATTCACCAGCATTTATATCGACGGATTTAAACCAATTATAAGACAGTATTTCATCAAGCCTCGATAATTCTTTATCAGTGTCGCAAGCTCTTCCAAATGACAGCTCCGGCAATAAGATTGTATTAGGTGCGAACTGCTGATTAAATCTTTTCATCATATGTATAAATGCTTCTAATTCCATGCCTCCCATAGTATTATCATCACCAAATCCAAAATTCGCTGCTAATACACTGATATTATCATTTGCTGCTTGAACAAACGCTGCTTCTAACCTTTTTATATAGGGGCAGTACTTTTTAATGTTATCTTTAAACCACTCATCCATATGAGATAAAGAATCAAATGTTGTAGGTGGCAAATCAATTTTCACATTAGCAGTCGTTTCAATGTAGTTTTTATTGCCTCCTCTTCCTAGATGGTTATGCAAGTCGCTTTTACTAATTGAACTTAAGCCTTTTAAAGAATGATTTTGTAAATAAGTCTTAAACAATTCATCCAAATTGCTACCCCCCCTACCAAACAAAATTAAATGATTGATGCTTCACATATACTATCAATAGTGAACTTTTTATTTGTCTTATATAATACCATATACCATAACATCATAGCAAAATAATAAAATAAAATAAAATTTTCCAAAACCTGTGGTACAGCTTTTATCATAGTATATGCTTTTGTTCTGACAAAAAAAAATCCCCAAACCTACATATCTTCTAAGTTTAGAGATTCTTCTAAGAGAGGCGACAACCAGATGTTGCCCACAGTTCAAATCTGAGAGTCTTCCTAGAAAAAAGAAGATGTATCACTCGCGTGATTCATCTTCTTTTTTAAGGCGACAACCAGATTTGAACTGGTGGTGAGGGTGTTGCAGACCCGTGCCTTACCACTTGGCTATGTCGCCATATTTCTTAGCCGTATGGATATTATAGCAATCGATTATTTCTACGTCAAGAGCGAATGCTACTAAATTATAAGAATTGTGTAAATTATTTCCTATAACATAGTTCTTTAATATCTCATACTCAATATCTAAATACTTCAATATCAGAATACCTCAATATCTGATATCAGTGCCTCACTGGCCGACAATTGATCTTCGGACTTATTTAATAATCGGCTCTAATCCTTAGTATAGAGGCATAAAACATTTTATTACATATCATCCTATAATTCTACACGCATAATATATAGTAAGAACTTAATGAAAGGAGACCAGAAATGAAAAGAATTGCTTTTATTTTATTCTTATTACTAATTATGTTAAGCTATTATACCCCTGCTTTAGCCACCTGTGTTCCCACACCCGTTGCATGCTCTTCTTGCACTTGTGCACCTGGACTACCTACATGGATTCCTATAGTCAATACAATACTTCAAATAATCTCGACAATACTACTTGGTGTTTTAGCTTTCTTGATGTTTTTATTGCTGTTTGGATCTAGATTTAATATATTTGGATCATGCATAAGAAGATTTCATAAGAAATCATCTGGGCCAAAAAAGTCCGATTGCCACGATAAAGAGAAGGGCTGCGATAAGAAAGAGGATAAGGACTTCCAGAGCAAACATCAGAATGGCTACTGTCAGGAAAAATACGATCCTAGCAAAGGCTATTCTCTCGATTGCAATCATAAAAAGTCTTTTCCATACTATAACAACTATAATAATTATTTCTAACTACATTTCTGTATTCTTGTAGTTATATCTTCTAATTAATTAGGTAGGTGGTAATATATACGCCTACCTAATTAATTAGTAAAAATCTATTTCTTGACAAATTTCTTGACAAATATTTAATATTTTTCGCAAAGCATACTTGACATTCTTTGCAAAGTATACTATGCTTTAATTGCAAAGTTCACTTTGCATGCCGGAGGTAAATATATGAAGACAAAAATATCAGAATTACGCAAGGAAAGAAAGATTTCACAAGAAGAGCTTGCCCTAGCAGTCGGTGTGACAAGGCAGACTATTACATCTATCGAAGTTGAGAAGTATACGGCTTCTTTACCCTTAGCCTACAAAATAGCACATTACTTCGGACTCACGATAGAAGAGGTATTTGATTTTTCTGAATATGAGAATTTGGAGGATTAGAAGATGATGAATAATTACAAAAAAACTATCAAAAAAAGAATTCTACTATTAGCGGTACCAATTATTATATCAGTCATTTTAGGGATCTATGACGTCTTTTGGGCTAGCCCTGAAATTAAGAAAACCTCTGTTTACGGATTTCAAGTTGGCATAATTATATCATTAGGTTTATTAGCAATAATTATTGTTATGCGTTTTCGCACCTTACTTAAAGATGAAAATAAGCTGACACTTCATTTCAATAGAGAAAATGACGAGAGAATAAAGGCCATTAAGGCAAAAGCTGGTATACCCATGCTTCCTATTACGTCGATACTACTAATAATCGCTGGTGTAGTCGCAGGA
>JAQVQL010000120.1 GCA_028701595.1 Herbinix sp. | reverse complement strand
AGGCATATAAAGCACAGGGTCCCTCTTATCGTTGGTACCGGAAGCATGAGGCAGGAGGAAACAATAGAGCTAACAAGGTTTGCATCTGATAAAGGAGCTGATGGTGTAATCATAGTACCACCCTATTATTTTTCCCTATCTCAGGATTGTGTGGAGGATTACTTTGATGCAGTCGCAGGTGCCGTTAGCACAAGAATATATCTCTATAATGATCCGGAACGGACGGGATATGATCTGACACCGGGGCTTATTCTTAAGCTTCTTAGAAAGCATGACAATATCGTCGGCTGTAAGGATACTGTAGTGAATTTTGCTCATACCCGTAAGCTGATAGAAACAATATTACCCGAATTTCCTGATTTTGAAATATATTCGGGATATGATGATAACTTTGCTCATAATGTCCTAAGTGGTGGAAGCGGAGTAATAGGTGGACTTACAAATGTAGCTCCTGAAGTGGGTT
Organism: Herbinix sp.; assembly: GCA_028701595.1. Lineage (GTDB taxonomy): Bacteria > Bacillota > Clostridia > Lachnospirales > Lachnospiraceae > Mobilitalea. The sequence continues at coordinate 6,381 of JAQVQL010000120.1, read as the reverse complement.
CGGGTTGGGTTAAGGCCTTCCAGGAAAATAATATAGATAAAATATCATACTATCAAAAGCAGATGGATATACTGGCACAGCTTTTTGAATTTGGGGTTCCATTTGTTCCTCTTTTAAAAAAGGCTATGGTGATGAGGGGAATTCCTATGGAGGAAGTATGTACACCACCATTACAATATCCATCCAAAGATCAAATCTCACAAATCAAGGAAATTTTGAGAAAAGTAAATATTTTTTCTTAGCTTTAGTGGCTGCTGCAAAATATATAAGGGGTAGAAAAGTATAAGCATACCTTTCTACCCCTAGTACAATTTTTCAACAGCCTTCTTATATTTTACTCAGTATAGTTATCAAAATATCCCTGCACCCACACTATGGGAGTTCCCTTATCACCACTTCCGGAAGTAAGGTCACATAGGGAGCCGATTAAATCAGTTAATCGTCTAGGTGTAGTGCCTTGGGAGGCCATATCACCAACTAGATTATTACCTTTATGTCGTATATATTCTGAGATTGCTTCCTTCAATTGCTCACCCTGTAGATGGGCAAAATCATTGTCTGCAAGATATTTTAATTTAACCTCATTGGGCTGGCCTTCTAAGCCTCTGGTATAGGCAGGAGAGACTACAGGGTCTGCAAGCTCCCATATCTTACCGATTGGATCCTTAAAGGCACCGTCACCATATACCATTGCCTCTACCTTTTTCCCTGTCAGCTCATAGAATCTTTGACTAATTCTGTCTACAACCTGTTGACAATCACGTGGAAAGAGCTTAACAGTGTCCTCAGTGGCTTTATTACAGCCTAAGAGACCGTAGGTTTCGTTATAACCGCTGCTATCTATGGGGGAGGTTAGAATCTCATCAAGGCTAAATATTGTTTTTGCACCTGCATTTTGAAGGAGTCTTTTTGTTCGCTCTCTGGAATGAATATCGCAGCAGAGTACATGTTTTGTATGCTTCAAGATGGCACGGCAATCATTAGCAAGGAGAATTTCTGCCTCACAGCCTTCATTAAGAATAATATTTTTATAGTATTCTATATAATCCACACCTGTAAATGGATGCTTATAGCATCCAAAAAGCTGGCGATATATATCTTCTGATAATACATCAGTCCATGGGTTAATTCCCTTTTCATCCAGAGTGTCCAAATCGACAAGATGATTTCCGACCTCATCTGAGGGGTAACTGAGTAATAAGGTGATTTTCTTTGCACCTCTTGCAATTCCCTTCAGGCAGGTAGCAAATCTGTTCCTGCTAAGGATAGGGAATATAATACCAATTTCCTTATTGCCAAATTTATTGTTAATATCTGATGCAATATGGTTTACTGTTGCGTAGTTTCCCTGTGCACGAGCAACTACGGCCTCGGTTACTGCCACTATATCCTTATCACCTATTTGAATACTTTCATTCTTTGCGGCTTCAAGGACGCTGCTGACAACGATATCAACAATATCATCACCCTTACGTATTATCGGTGCTCGAACCCCTCTTGATACAGTTCCTATATATCTTTCCATTCAACACACTCCCTTATACATTCATTATGCCCTATAATATTATATAATAATAAAGTCGGACTGAATCACGAAGTTATTATAACATTACTTTTTACAATAGTAAAACTGATAGTTATTATGTTTGACATAAGTATGACTTATGTCTGCTACCAGGTACCGTACCTGTTACCAAAACAGCCTATGATAAACCACTTATCATAGGCTGCTAATATTGTACTATCTGATATTGAGTTAGGTATCAAAGTTAAGACTTATTTGTAAGGGAATATAGTCTGAATGGTTCCATCCTTATTAAATTTAATCTCTGTAAACTTGATGGAACGTCTGTGATCTATTCCTCCTGATAATGATGAGTCATGATAGAAGAGATACCATTTACCCTTAAATTTTACAATGGAATGATGGGTTGTCCAGCCTATAACTGGCTCAAGAATTCTACCCCTATATGTATAAGGTCCCATGGGGCTGTCACTGGTTGCATAAGCAATATAGTGACTTGAACCGGTTGAATAGGTAAAATAATAGGTTCCATTATTCTTAAATACCCATGGTGCCTCAAAGAATCGTCTGTCTTCATCACCTGCTAAGAGTGGCCTATCATTCTTGTCAAGAATCTTAGATTCCTTAAGAGGTTCTGCCAAGCTTAGCATATCTTCGTTCATTTTGGCTACATATACACTAATAGCCTCTTTTGAAGGATCTTGGAGTCCTGTAGTAGCTACAAATTCTCCTGTTTGCCATTTTTCTAATTGCCCACCCCAAATACCACCGATATACATATATGCCGAGCCATCATCATCTACGAATACCGCAGGATCTATACTGAAGGTTCCGGGTATGTAATTTGGTTCGGGAGTAAAAGGACCTGCTGGACTTTTACTGGTAGCAACACCTATACGGAAAATTCCATCCTTATCTTTAGCGGGAAAATAAAAATAATAGGTGCCATTCTTATAAGCGGCATCGGGAGCCCACATTTTCTCGCTGGCCCAAGGAACATCATCAACATGAAGTACTTGACCATGGTCTACAACTGGAGCATCGATATCATCCATAGAAAATACATGATAATCCTCCATTGTATATTGATTTCCTTCGTCGTCAGACACTCCATCGTGCTCTAAATCATGAGAGGGATAAATATATATCTTATCTTCAAACACGTGAGCAGATGGATCGGCGGTATAAATATGTGTTACTAAAGGTTCGTTCTGTTTAGCGCGTTTATTCATCTGTTTTCTCCTTAATGTGATAATTATTCATTATACCTTTAATTATACCAAGGATTCATAAACAATCAAGGAAAAAAGCTAATTTAAAACTTATTATAATATAAGAGCTGATGGTAGTATTATGTATATTATTGCAAAAAATGTTGACTTATAAGGAAATTAGGATAATATTACTAATAAAAGGGGCTGTGAAAATAATGAGATTAATATTACATATGGCTGTTGGAAATTTGCGAAACCATCGTTTGCGTGGTTTTATCAGTGGTTTTCTTATCTTTTTTAGCACAGTTGCAATCATAATTGCAACAACAATTTGTACTACAATAAATAATAATATGGAGGCGGCGGTAATTCACTCCTGTACCGGTGATTTGCAGATTCATAATTCTGAAATGGCAGATATCGATGTTTATTCCTCTACAGTCGCTGAAATCCCTTTATTACTAGATTCAGGGAAAGTAAAGGATCAGGTTTCTACCCCTGGTATTGAAAATATTGCATCACGCCTACGATTACAGGGTTTAGTAATGACAGAAGACCAATCAACTAGTGTCACTCTTACAGGAATTGAGAGTGAAATAGAGAAAAATATCTCGACCAAATTAATGATAATTGAAGGTAGCTATATAACGAAAGAAAATGGTATCATCGTGGGTAAAGATTTATATGATGATTTGGAGGCAGAAATAGGTCAAGCAATGACATTTTATTCAACTGACTTGGAAGGTAATGTTACTGACATTCCTATGGTTATCGAGGGTGTATTTACTTCAGATGGCTTAAGCATCTTTATGGACACTTATCTATTTGCAGAATTGAATTATGTTCGAAAAGAGATTGGATTTTATAACGAAGAGGCTACAGAGGTGGTAATTGACCTTGATGGGTCTGTTCCTAAAGAGAAGGTTATAACCAATATCAGAAAAGGAATAATCGAGAAAGGACAATCCTTAAGGATAGATAAGTGGGAGGACATTGCACAAGCATATAGTAGTATTATATCAGCAAGTACATTAATCCCAGTTGCAATGATTGTGCTAATATTTATTGTAGTGGGACTTGGTTTAGTAAATATGGTTATTATGGCTATTTTAGAAAGAATGAAAGAAGTAAAAGTTTTAATAGCCTTAGGCACCCGTCACAAAAGCATTATTTTTATTAATTCTCTTGAGTATTTATTGCTTGGAATAATAGCATCAGCGATTGGAGGGTTGGTCTGTGTACCAGTTATATTGATACTTGGCAACATTGGTATACCGGCTACGACAGGTATGATTGAATATGTATTTGGTGGAAGCAAATTGTATATGGGTTTTCAACCTCTTATCATCTTTAGAACAGTTGTTATTTTAACACTATTTCCTGCTCTTATTGCATCCATCATTTCTAGTAAATCTACTAAGAATATATCCTTAGTAAATATAAGTTAATCATACTTGAAAATAAATCGAACTGTGGAGGAAAGTAACATGCAGAATATAAAAATGGCTATCAGAAATTTGTTTCGCCACAAATATAGAACATTTTTGACTGGAGCAACCATTACAATTATAACTTTTTTGCTGGTGTTTGGGTTATCGGTTTCAGAAGGGATTTCGAACGGCTTAATAAGAAATATTATTTCTTTGAATACGGGTCATATAACGGTAAACAGTAGCAGCAATGCACAGAGTAATGATACGTCTATAGAACCTACTAATTGGGACAAGCAACTACTCTCCAACTCAGATGAGATTCAAGATGAAATAGGGAAAATTAATGGTGTAGAGTATTCGACCAAGAGGGTAAAGTTTACAGGTATCTTAACAAGCAAAGACAAAACAAGCTCCGGTGTGTTTGTGGGAATCGAGCCGGGCAAAGAAAAGGATTTGTTGTTGGATGGAATACCGGTAAAAGAAGGAACAATACTCCCAGAAGAAAGAAATAAAAAATATATCTATATCAGTAGCACGACTGCAGAATTATATAACCTTGAAATAGGTGAGGAGTTGACTATTGTTGGCCAGAATACGGAGTATGAGCAAAATAGTATGAAATTTGAGGTCTGTGGAATTTTTAAAAAAAGTGCATGGAAAGAATATTATTCCTACATATATTTATCAGATGCACAAAAATTAGCTAGTCTTGGAGAGAGGGTAACTCAAATTAAAGTTATGTTATCCGACAGAAAGGAAGCAGTAAATATTGCTAACACGATAAACGAATCGTTGGGAGCTAGCTATGATATTGCGGCTAGGGATTGGCGTACTGCTGGAGAGCTTTTACTTGGAACAGTTATTATTATGGAATTTTCAGTTTTTGGACTGTGCTTTATTTTATTTTTTCTGATCACATCAATACTTGTGAATAATATATCTATGGCAGTATTTGAGAGAACAAATGAAATAGGAATGTTAACGGCTATGGGTATGCGTAGTAGAGGAGTGTTTTCATTATTTATGCTGGAAACTTTTTTCCTTAGTTCCATAGCTACCATGATTGGCGAGATATTAGGAATTGTTGCATCACTAGTATTGAATAGAGTTGGAATACCGGCCTTTGTAGAAGTATTGAGACTTAGCTTTGGTGGTGATTACACATATCCAGAACTAAAAATGAGCTATATCATAGTTTCGTTTGTAGTAATCGTGTCGATGTCCTTAATAGTCACCATCATTCCTACAAAGAGTGCTGTTATGTTAAAACCAGTAGAAGCTGTTAATCATGTGCAATGAATACAGACTAGGAGGATATATAAATGAGTTATATAGAAATAAAAGATCTCATGAAAGACTATATCAGTGGAGATATAATAACAAAGGTGTTAAAGAAAATTAATTTGGAAATTAAGAAAAGTGACTTTATGGCACTCGCAGGAGCTTCGGGGTCGGGTAAAACAACCTTGCTAAATCTCATTGGAGGTCTTGATTCATGTACTGCAGGAGAAATTATTTTTGATGGTAGTGATTTAACAAAAATGTCAAAATCAGAGTTGTGTACATTTCGTCGCAACAATCTGGGTTTTGTATTTCAGTCCTATAATCTGATCCCTGTTCTAACAGCTTATGAAAATGTAGAATATCCTTTAATTTTAAAAAAAGTGTCTGCAATTGAGAGAAAAAGCATAGTAGAAAACATGTTGGAAAAGGTTGGGCTAGGGGATAAGATGAAATCTCGTCCGAGACAATTAAGTGGCGGTCAGCAACAAAGAGTTTCAATTGCTAGAGCATTAGTATCAAACCCTGCATTAGTATTAGCAGATGAGCCAACAGCAAACCTTGATTCTGTAGTTGGTGGAAGTATTATCGAACTTATTAAGAGCTTAAATATAGAAATGGGAGTTACTTTCCTTTTTTCTACCCATGATCAAAGAATTATGAAGTATGCGGATCGGGTTATTAATCTTAACGATGGGAAAATTGTTTGAGATATTGAGGGGAATTAAAGTTATAATACCGAAAGCTAGCGATCAATCTGCAATTACAGAATGGTCGCTTTCTTATTGAAAATTGTATATAATTATATTATTGTATTATAAATCTGTGTTATAATTTACACGATGAAGCCAAGCTTTCAAGCTTCAAACACGCTGTAGATGATTCATCCAAGGAGGACAAATTTATGGGAAAAAGAATATTAAAAGTC
>JAQVQL010000008.1:10655-27172 GCA_028701595.1 Herbinix sp. | reverse complement strand
AGTAGGCAAGTCAGAAAGATTACTTTCACTTTCTAAACCATAGAAATGATAATCACAATAATCTAGTAGATAGACCATATCCTCATCAGTAACCATATGTCCATCCTTGTGTAGATGAATTGCTATATTATCACCAATATCTAAGAAATCGAAGACCTCCTTGGCTGCAAGATAGGTAAGCCACATGGCGGGAGGATTAGTCCAGTCCTCATATAGATATGAACCTGTGATAAACAGATAACGTCCTTCCTCCGCGCATAAAGCCGCAAGTAAATGCTGATCAAAGGGCAAGTAATTCACATCCTTAAAGTCCAGGAAATAATCATTAAACCACTGACGTTCTCCAGAGGACTGAAGGCTGCTTAAGGGTTCGTTGGCTGTCATAGTATAATCAGAAGTGACACCGATAGAGGAATAGTCATATACATTACCTGCAGTCGGGTATCTAAAGGCAGCCATGCCACCTGCACCTGAGCAGGAGGGGGCTGTTACTTTTATACGCTTATCAAAGGCTCCGGACACTGCTGCCGCCTTTCCCCATCTAGATACACCGGTTACTATATTATATTCCGGATTTATTCCAAGCTCTGCACCTGCACCTGCCTCTAAAACGTCAAGTATCTTACTTATTCCCCATGACCAGGCAAGCAATACACCTGTCTGTTCCTGCCATATATCTCCGTATGGATATAGGTCATAGAAGGCACCTGTACGTGAGGTGTTATCGGCTGCAATAATCGAGGTGTCTAAAGTCATTACCGCATAGCCCTTATTATTTGCATACTCTGTCTGTGTAAGCCATAGATAAGCAATAAGAACCGGATAGCCACCTTCCTTAGTTGGCGCTTTACTTTTATCTGGTAATGAGAAGGGCACTGGAAATGTTACCTTCTTATCTTTCTTTTCAACAGTTATATTCAGAATATTATCTACTATATCATAAGTGACCTTTTCATCGGAGGTGTCAGGAAGAGCACCGTACATGTAATAGAGGTATAGGTCTGACAACTCCTCAGAACGCTTAGTCCAATCTGCTTTAGTAACCACCTTATCACCATTAAAGAAGGTGTAGGGGTCAGTAAGCTCAGGATTTTCTTCAAGCTGTTCTACCTTAATAAAACCGCTACCATCATCTAATTTCTCAACTGCTGATCTAAGAGCATCTAAAGCCATATTAATTTCCTCTTGAGTTGCCGATGTATTATCAAGAATGCCTCTGGCTGTAACCAAGGGTTCGGTAAGAATATCACTGTTTATGTAGCCTCTTAGATTTATATCCTGAACGTATTTAATATAAGAAGTTAATTTATAAGGATTTACCAAGGTGGATGTGTTCGCCTCTCTTCCTTTTAATATTAATTCACCCATACTGGAGGGGTTAGACCATGCTGAATTATTTGCATCAAATACATTAACTGTTCCAAGCCGCATACCTGTGGAATCTGCATCATTAATTTGAAGCTCAAATCCCATAATCTGATCAATAGAAGGTTTACTTGACCATGCAAGGCTTGATTCAACCATATAACCAATCAAGTTGTTGTTATCATCGGTTAGAGGACTGGTTGCAGTAAAGAATCTGTTTGAATCACCTGAATCTGTGGATGCATAATTATCATAATTCACTCTGTAATGAACATCATCACCTTGATATGAAGAAGCCTTATCGTTTTCCTCATCAAGGAATAGCTCTACAGAGTCCTGTTCATAGGCATTACTACTGGATTTATTAAGATCCGGATCTGAAATAATATATAATGTGTATATGGCATTGTCATCCCACAAGAGCTTAAATTGTCCAGAAGCCTGTACCCTGTCAGAGGAAACCTTATCGGGTACGATTATGCCCGACTTTTCCCATATGGGATCTATGATTCCATCAATAATAGGAGTCCCATATACCGCAACGACTCTTCCATCATTATCAAAAGGTTCGGCAGGGATATATTCTGGGACAACAGGAGTAGGCGTCACCTCAGGAACATCAGTCGGGATAAGAGTCGACTCCTCTGACTCTTTGCCTGATTCTATAGTATCTGTCGGTATATTATCCGTCTTTTTACAGGCTACTAAAAGTAGGGAGATACATAATAATACAAAAATCTTTTTCATAACTCCTCCTTCTTAAAAACTCAATTAAAAAATCATACATTTAATATAGGAAAATTAAATGTATAGATACTTAAGCCAATTATAAGATTTTAACTATTATTAGTCCAGTTGTATTTGGCAATATACTCTATAAGTACATGCTTATAACAAAAAGTTGTCATTATGTTTATACTGGTTTATAATAAGCTTTGCGAATATTATCAAACAGATGAAGATGATTTAGAATGTATTGATTTGGCCTGGAACAGGGTAGGAAAGAGGTAAGATTATGTGGATTGCAAAGAATTGGATAGATTATGAAGTGCTTGATACCTCGAAAGGTGAAAAGCTGGAGCGTTGGGGGCGCTATACCCTGGTACGACCGGATCCTCAGGTTATCTGGGATACTCCAAGGGATCATAAAGGTTGGACTAATATGAATGCCCATTATCATAGAAGCAAGGAGGGCGGAGGTGAATGGGAGTTTTTTAATCTTCCTAAACAGTGGGATATTAATTATAAGGAATTAACCTTTAATCTACAGCCCTTTAGCTTTAAGCATACGGGTCTCTTTCCTGAACAGGCAGTAAACTGGGATTGGTTCTCTGATAAGATAAAAAAGGAAAAGGGAAGACAAATTAAGGTGCTTAATTTATTCGCATATACAGGAGGTGCTACCTTGGCTGCTGCAAAGGCAGGTGCGGCAGTTACCCATGTGGATGCTTCCAAAGGGATGGTAACCTGGGCTAAGGAAAATGCTCAAGCTTCAGGACTTGGTGAGGCTCCTATCAGATATATTGTGGATGATTGTGTCAAATTCGTTGAACGAGAGATACGTAGAGGAAATAAGTATGATGCCATTATTATGGACCCACCCTCTTATGGTAGAGGTCCTAAGGGCGAGATCTGGAAGATAGAAGATAGTATATATCCATTTATACAGCTATGTGCAAAGCTTCTTAATGAAGAACCGCTGTTCTTTCTTATTAATTCCTATACAACAGGCTTGCAGGCGGGGGTATTATCCTATATGATTTCAGAGGAAATTGGAAAGAAGTACTCCGGTATTGTAACGGCTGATGAGATAGGGCTTCCTGTCACAAGTAATGGTTTAGTGCTTCCATGTGGAGCATCTGGTAGATGGGAAAGGTAAGACTGACTGTAATTTATTTAAAGGTTTAAAAAGGCTTGAACAAGTTAAAAAAGTTTGTAAAAGTTATTTGAAAAAAAGAAAAAAAGTACTTGCAAATGGTAATTGTGTAGTGTATAATATCAAATGTTGTGACATTGATAGCGTAGAAACGTGAGGTTGCTACTGGTTTTGGTAGGTTATTTACGTGGAGCGAAGGTCAAGTTATGAAACTGGCGACAAGTCACTGTACAAGTTAACGTTCTGCTATAGGCAGATAAAACGTGTGAAAATCTCGTCATCATTGATAATCCGGAATAATATCAGCATATTTTGCCGGGTTTTTAATATGAGAAACGAAGATACGCACGGATGAGTGTACAGTCACCACTTGTCGTACTGAATTTAAGTGCGAAAAGGAGGCGGCTATTTTTATGGCAAGTCAAGTAATGAGAATCACATTAAAGGCATATGATCATCATCTAATTGATCAATCTGCGGGTAAGATTATTGATACTGTAAAGAAGACAGGATCAAAGGTGAGCGGACCTGTTCCGTTGCCAACAAAGAAAGAGATTATAACAGTTCTTAGAGCAGTTCACAAATATAAGGACTCCAGAGAGCAGTTTGAACAGAGAACCCACAAGAGATTGATCGATATCATTACACCTACACAGAAGACTGTAGATGCATTATCCAGACTGGAGATGCCAGCAGGTGTATACATTGATATCAAGATGAAAGCCAAGTAAGTGAAAAATATCACTTTACTGATTTCATCTGCGATGAAAGCCAAGTAATACTAATAAGAAGCAACGCAATATTAATAAGAAGAAATCCTTAGGGTTTATTATATGAAGGTATATGGACCATCTAGGATGATTACACATTCGTGTAATCCGCTGTAGATTAACAGGAGGTAAGAAATGAAGAAAGCGATTTTAACGACTAAAGTCGGCATGACTCAGGTTTTCGGTGAAAACGGAGTTCTAATTCCAGTAACAGTACTGCAGGCCGGTCCTATCTATGTAACTCAGATTAAGACAGTAGATAACGATGGCTACAGCGCAGTTCAGGTTGCATATGGCGATATCAGAGAGAATCTGGTTAACAAGCCACTTAAGGGACACTTTGCAAAAGCAGGTGTAGCAAATAAAAGATTTATAAAAGAGTTTAAATTAGAAAATGCTGCTGATTATCAGATAGGTCAGGAAATCAAGGCTGACATTTTTGCAGAAGGTGACAAGATTGATGCCACTGCAAAATCAAAGGGCAAGGGATTCCAAGGTGCCATTAAGAGACACGGTTTAAGCAGAGGACCTATGAAGCATGGTTCCAAATATCATAGACATGCAGGTTCCAACAGTTCGGCTACCAGCCCAGGCAAAGTATTTAAGGGTAAGAAGATGCCCGGACACATGGGTAGTGTTAAGGTGACGGTACAGAATCTTGAGGTTGTTAGAGTTGATGCTGAGAAAAACCTCATTCTTGTAAAAGGTGCAGTTCCTGGACCGAAAAAATCCTTAGTTATACTGAGGGAATCAGTAAAAGCTAACTAGAGCTAAGAAAGGAGGAACAAAGAGATGGCAAATGTAACAGTATATAATATCGAAGGCAAGAAAGTTGACACAATAGAGCTTAATGACTCAGTCTTCGGAGTAGAGATAAATGATAATTTAGTTCATAGAGCGGTTGTAAGCCAACTGGCTAACAAGCGTCAAGGAACACAAAGTGCTAAGACCCGTGCTGAAGTAAGGGGCGGTGGAAGAAAGCCATGGAGACAGAAAGGAACAGGCCATGCTAGACAAGGCTCAACCAGATCTCCTCAATGGAAGGGTGGCGGTGTAGTATTCGCACCAAAGCCAAGAGATTATTCATTCAAGATGAATAAGAAGGAAAAGACAATTGCACTCAAGTCCGCATTGACCTCCAGAGTAAATGCAGAGAAACTCTTGGTTCTGGACCAATTTGGATTTGATGAGATTAAGACAAAGAGGATGAAAGAGGTCCTTGATAATCTTAAAGTAAGTAAGGCACTTATAGTTATTGATAAGAAGGATGATAATGTAGCGCTTTCAGCAAGAAATCTACCTAATGTAAGAGCTATTTTATCGAATTCAATTAATGTATATGACATCCTTAAGTATGATGCAGTGGTAATTACAAAGGATGCTGTGGCACAGATTGAGGAGGTGTACGCATAATGGCAGATTTAAAATACTATGATATAATTCTAAAGCCGATCGTTACAGAGAAGAGTATGGACTCTATGAGCGATAAAAAGTACACATTTTCAGTTCATCCGGATGCAACCAAGTCACAGATTAAGGAAGCAGTCGAGAAAATGTTTGCCGGTACGAAAGTTGCTAAGGTAAATACGATGAATCTGGAAGGCAAGAACCGCAGACGTGGTAACGTAGTCGGAAAGACTTCAAAATCCAAGAAGGCAATTGTTCAGCTTACTGCTGACAGTACTGAAATTGAGATTTTCTCAGGATTATAAGTTTTATCATAGTCCGTGACTATAGAATCCGATTAAAAATTTATGATTACTGATATATCATTTGAAAGGAGTGTAAAGAATGGGAATTAAAACATATACCCCATATACACCTTCTAGAAGACACATGACAGGTTCTGATTTTACAGAAATTACAGCGACTAAGCCGGAGAAATCACTTGTTGTTTCTTTAAATAAAAAAGCAGGCCGTAATAATCAAGGTAAAATCACAGTTAGACACCGTGGTGGTGGAGCTAGAAGAAAATATAGAATTATTGATTTTAAGAGAAGAAAAGACGATGTTCCTGCAAAGGTAGCAACTATTGAATATGATCCTAACAGGACATCAAATATAGCATTACTACATTATGCAGATGGTGAAAAGGCATATATCTTAGCACCACTTGGACTAAAAGTAGGAACTACTCTTATGAGTGGTGAAAAAGCTGAAATAAAGGTAGGTAACTGCTTACCAATAGCAAACATTCCTGTAGGTACAGAAGTTCATAATATTGAACTTTATCCTGGTAAGGGTGGACAGCTGGTTCGTTCAGCAGGAAACTCCGCACAGCTAATGGCAAAGGAAGGCAAATTTGCAACCCTTCGTCTTCCCAGCGGTGAGATGAGAATGGTGCCACTTAACTGTAGAGCAACTATTGGTCAGGTAGGAAATAACGATCATGAGCTTATAACAGTAGGAAAAGCTGGACGTAAGCGTCATATGGGTTATAGACCTACAGTTCGTGGTTCAGCTATGAACCCTAACGACCATCCTCATGGTGGTGGTGAAGGTAGAACAGGTATCGGTCGTCCAGGACCTTCAACACCTTGGGGTAAGCCAGCTCTTGGACTTAAGACAAGGAAATCTAATAAGAAATCTAATAGACTTATTGTTAGAAGAAGAGATGGAAGTACTGTTAAGTAATTAATAAGGTTAAGCAAAGTATCATTGAATATTTCAATGATCATTAATTCTAAGGAGGTTAGAATACATGGCTCGTTCACTTAAAAAAGGACCATTTGCTGACGAACATTTGCTCAAAAAAGTAGATGCGCTCAATAGTTCAGGAGACAAGACGGTTATCAAGACATGGTCACGCCGCTCTACTATTTTCCCACAAATGGTTGGTCATACAATCGCGGTTCATGATGGAAGAAGACATGTTCCCGTATATATAACAGAAGATATGGTTGGACACAAGCTCGGTGAGTTTGTTGCTACCAGAACCTATAGAGGACATGGAAAAGACGAGAAAAAGAGTGCTAGAAGATAATGAAATAGCAATGAATGGAAGGAGGTTTATCCATGGCAAAAGGACATAGATCCCAAATTAAGAGAGAAAGAAATGAGATTAAGGACAACAGAGCATCAGCAAAGTTATCCTATGCCAGAGTGTCTGTGACTAAGGCATGTTTTGTATTAGATGCCATTAGAGGTAAGGATGTAAAGACAGCACTTGGTATTTTAGCATATAATCCAAGGTATGCATCCGGATTAATAGAGAAGCTATTAAAGTCAGCAATAGCAAATGCTGAGGTTAAGAATATGGATCCAGATAAACTTTATGTTGATGAATGTTATGCAAACCAGGGTCCGATTATGAAGAGAATTCAACCAAGAGCACGAGGCACCGCTTATCGTATTGAAAAGAGAATGTGTCATATTACAGTAGTGCTTAATGAGAGATAAGGAGGGCAATAATGGGACAAAAGGTTAATCCCCACGGCTTAAGAGTCGGTATAATTAATGATTGGGACTCCAGATGGTATGCTGAAAGTGATTTTGCTGATAATCTTGTAGAAGACTATAAAATCAGAACATATATCAAGGACAAATTATACAGCGCAGGTGTATCCAAGATTGAGATTGAAAGAGCGTCCGACCGCTTAAAAATAATAATTTACACATCAAAACCGGGTGTTGTTATCGGTAGAGGTGGAAGTGAGATAGAGAAACTAAAGATTGAAATCCAAAAACGCACTTCAAAGAAACTGAATCTCGAAATAAAGGAAATTAAGAGACCTGATATTGATGCACAGCTTGTAGCAGAGAATATTGCTTCTCAACTTCAGAATCGTATATCCTTTAGAAGAGCTATGAAGTCTACTATGGCAAGAACAATGAAAGCCGGAGCTAAGGGAATTAAAGCAGCAGTAGGTGGACGTCTTGGTGGAGCTGATATTGCTCGTACAGAGTTTTACAGCGAAGGAACAATTCCGCTACAGACACTTCGTGCTAATATAGATTATGGTTTTGCAGAAGCTAATACCACTTTTGGTAAGCTTGGTATTAAGGTTTGGATATATCATGGTGAAGTGCTTCCTACAAAAGGAGCAAAAAAGGAAGGGAGCGATAAATAATGTTAATGCCTAAGAGAGTTAAACATCGTAAGCAGTTTCGCGGCTCTATGGCCGGAAAAGCTTCCAGAGGTAATACCCTAGCCCATGGTGAATATGGTATTGTTGCCTTAGAACCCGCTTGGATTAAATCAAACCAGATAGAGGCTGCCCGTGTAGCCATGACCCGTTTTACAAAGCGTGGTGGTAAGGTTTGGATTAAGATATTTCCCGATAAACCAGTAACAACTAAGCCTGCTGAAACTCGTATGGGTTCTGGAAAAGGAACTTTAGAGTATTGGGTAGCAGTTGTTAAACCGGGACGTGTTATGTTTGAAATTGCTGGTATTCCTGAAGAAACTGCAAGAGAAGCATTACGTCTTGCGGCACACAAATTACCGGTAAAATGTAAAATAGTATCGCGTGCAGACTTAGAAGGCGGTGAAAACAGTGAAAACAAATAAATATGTAGAAGATTTAAGAACAAAATCAGCTACAGATTTGAATGATGAATTAGTAGCTGCTAAGAAGGAACTTTTCAACCTAAGATTTCAGAATGCAACAAATCAGTTGGAAAATACCAGCAGAATAAATGATGTCAGGAAGAATATTGCCAGAATTCAGACAGTGATTACTGAGATGAAGAAAGCTTCCAAGTAATAGGGACACTGGCTGAACAAATATATGGCAGAAGGTCCTGGAAAGGAGTATTGTATGGAAAGGAATTTGAGAAAAGCCCGGATCGGTAAGGTAGTCAGCGATAAAATGGATAAGACTATCGTAGTTGCATTAATTGATAATGTAAAGCATCCGTTGTATGGCAAAATTGTTAAAAGAACCTCTAAACTGAAGGCGCATGATGAGAATAATGAGTGCAGAATCGGTGATCGTGTAAAAGTTATGGAGACAAGACCTTTGTCCAGAGATAAGAGATGGAGACTTGTTGAAATAGTTGAAAGGGCAAAATAATATAAATTATTTTCCTTATATATTTATGATAAGGTTGGATTTATTACAACTGAAAGGAGTATTATCATGATACAGGTTGAAACAAGGCTTAGGGTCGCCGATAATACCGGTGCAAAAGAGTTGCTTTGTATCAGAGTATTGGGCGGAACTGGCAGGAGATATGCTAATATAGGTGATATCATCGTTGCTTCGGTTAAAGATGCAACACCAGGCGGTGTTGTTAAGAAGGGTGAAGTAGTTAGAGCCGTTATAGTACGTACCGTTAAAGGCGCTCGCCGTAAAGATGGTTCATATATTAGATTTGATGAAAATGCTGCTGTTATAATCAAAGAGGACAACAATCCGAAAGGAACGCGTATCTTTGGTCCGGTAGCGAGAGAATTAAGAGAGAAACAATTTATGAAAATAGTTTCTCTAGCACCAGAAGTATTATAAGGAGGTGTCGACCAATGGCAATGATGAAAATAAAAAAAGGTGATAACGTTAAGGTTATTGCTGGTAAAGATAAAGGTAAAGAAGGCAAGGTCCTAGAGGCTATAGAGGGCAAGGTCATAGTAGAAGGTATTAATATGATCTCCAAGCACACTAAGCCAGGCCAAGCAAGTCCTAAGGGTGGAATTATCCGCCAGGAAGCGCCTATTGATTCTTCCAATGTAATGTACGTTCACAAGGGAACAGTAACCAGAGTTGGCTTCAAGACGGTTGAAGGCAAAAAGGGTCCTAAGAAGGTACGTTTTGCGAAATCAAGTAGCGACGTTATCGACTAATTAAGGAAAGGAGGTTTTGGTAAAGGTGGCTAGACTAAAAGAGTTTTACTTAAATGAGATAGTTCCCGGCATGGTAAAGAAATTTGATTATAAAAATATAATGGAAGTGCCGAAACTTAATAAAATTGTCATAAATATGGGTGTTGGCGAGGCAAAAGAAAATGCTAAGGTATTAGAAACCGCAATTAAGGATCTGGAAATAATAGCAGGTCAGAAACCTGTCATCACTAAAGCTAAGAAATCCATTGCTAACTTTAAGTTAAGAGAAGGCATGTCAATCGGCTGTAAGGTTACCTTACGTGGAGAGAAGATGTATGATTTTGCTGATAGACTTATAAACCTGGCACTACCTAGAGTTCGTGACTTTAGAGGTGTAAATCCCAATGCATTTGATGGTAGAGGTAATTATGCACTTGGAATTAAAGAGCAATTAATCTTCCCCGAAATTGATTATGATAAGGTAGACAAGGTGAGAGGTATGGATATCATCTTTGTTACCACAGCAAAGACGGATGAAGAAGCTCGTGAACTGTTAACCGGGTTTGGTATGCCATTTAGAAAGTAAGGAGGAAGACAAACCATGGCTAAAATGTCAATGAAAATAAAGCAGCAACGTAAGCAGAAATTCTCCACAAGAGAATATAGCCGTTGCAGAATTTGTGGCCGTCCCCATGCATATCTAAGAAAATATGGAGTTTGCAGAATCTGTTTTCGTGAATTAGCATATAAAGGACAAATACCAGGTGTTAAAAAGGCTAGCTGGTAAGAGGTTAAGAAAGGAGGCAAATTAAATGACAATGAGCGATCCCAT
Organism: Herbinix sp.; assembly: GCA_028701595.1. Taxonomy (GTDB): domain Bacteria; phylum Bacillota; class Clostridia; order Lachnospirales; family Lachnospiraceae; genus Mobilitalea. The sequence continues at coordinate 16,568 of JAQVQL010000008.1, read as the reverse complement.
TGCAGATATGCTTACAAGAATCCGTAATGCAAATACTGCAAAACATGATACAGTTGATATACCCGCTTCTAAAATGAAGGTTGCTATTGCTGATATTCTTTTAAAAGAAGGATATATCAGGAAATATACAATTGAGGATGTTGGAAGCTTTAAGAATATTCACATCACTTTAAAGTATGGTAAAGATAAAAATGTTAAAATCATTACCGGCCTTAAGAGAATCTCAAAACCAGGTCTTCGTGTTTATGCTAACAAGGACCAACTTCCAAAGGTTCTCGGAGGTTTAGGTATTGCGATTATTTCAACAAATAAAGGTGTTATCACCGATAGAGAAGCAAGAGAACAGAACGTAGGCGGAGAGGTTCTAGCATTCGTATGGTAAAGTAAAAATGCCATAACTGATATATCGAATGCTTGCGTTCAGTATGGTAAAGTAAAAAATGCCATAACTGATATATCGAATGCTTGCGTTCAGTTTGGTAGACAAATACCCATTGTAGATATTCTATAGAAAAACAGGAGGTGCGGGCATGTCACGTATTGGAAAAATGCCTATCGCTATACCTGCAGGAGTAACTGTAGATATAGCAGAAAATAATAAAGTGACCGTAAAAGGACCCAAAGGAACACTTGAAAGAGTGTTACCTTCCGAGATGGTTATTGAAGTTAATGGAGCAGAAATCACTGTATCCAGACCTAGTGAATTAAAGAAGATGAAGGCCTTACATGGTCTTACAAGAACTTTAATTGCCAACATGGTAATAGGTGTTACAGCAGGATATGAAAAACATTTGGAAATTAACGGTGTTGGTTATAGGGCGGCTAAATCAGGTAAAGAATTAAACCTGACATTAGGTTATTCCCATCCTATAATCATGATAGATCCAGAGGGAGTTGAATCAATTCTTGACGGACAGAACAAAATCACTATAAAAGGTATAGATAAAGAAAAGGTTGGCCAATACGCCGCTGAAATCAGAGATAAGAGACCACCTGAACCATATAAGGGTAAGGGAATTAAGTATTCTGATGAAGTAATCAGACGCAAGGTTGGTAAGACCGGTAAGAAATAAAGGAGGAGTGAAATAACATGGTTAGTAAAGAATCAAGAACTAATATTAGAAGAAATAAACATAGAAAAATCCGTAACCGTTTCACGGGTACTCCTGAGAGACCGCGTTTGGCTGTATTTAGAAGCAATGATCACATTTATGCACAGGTTATTGATGACGTGGCCGGTAATACTTTAGTAGCAGCTTCTACATTAGATAAGGATGTTAAGGCTGAGCTTGAGAAGACCAACGATATGGCTGCAGCAGCACACCTTGGTACTGTAATCGCTAAGAAGGCTATTGAAAAAGGAATTAGTGCTGTTGTATTTGATAGAGGCGGGTTCATATATCATGGAAAGATCAAAGCGTTGGCAGATGCAGCACGTGGTGCTGGTCTGGAATTCTAGGTAAGGAGGAAAAACATGAAACATTCAATTGTTGATACAAGTCAGATGGAATTAGAGGATAAAGTGGTATCAATCAAGCGTGTTACTAAGGTTGTAAAAGGCGGACGAAATATGCGTTTTACAGCATTGGTTGTTGTAGGCGACAGGAATGGACACATTGGTGCAGGGCTTGGTAAGGCAACTGAAATACCCGAAGCAATACGTAAGGGTAAAGAAGACGCCATAAAGAAATTAATAAATATTCCGATTGATGAGAACGGTAGCATACCCCACGACTTTATTGGATATTTTGGCAGTGCCGAAGTACTCCTTAAGCGTTCCCCCGAAGGAACTGGTGTTATCGCCGGTGGACCGGTACGTAACGTACTTGAGCTTGCTGGATATAAGAATATCCGTACAAAGTCTCTTGGGTCAAATAATAAGCAAAATGTAGTTTTAGCTACGATTGAAGGATTAAGCCAGTTAAAGACCCCTGAGGAAGTAGCAAAGCTTCGTGGTATTCCGGTAGAACAGCTTAGCAACTAAGCGTTCTACCCAGTAATTTAATGTGGAGGTGTCAAGATGGCAGATAAATTAAAAATAACTTTAGTGAAGTCTACGATCGGTGCCATTCCTAAGCACAAAGCAACAGTAAAGGCTCTCGGTTTAAGAAAGCTTAATAAAACCGTTGAAATGCCAGATAATGTTGCAATTAGGGGAATGATTGATCATGTAAAACACTTAGTAAAGGTTGAAGAAATATAAGACTTAAAGAAGGAGGTGCACGTAGATGAATCTATCAGAATTAAGACCGGCGGATGGCTCTAAGCAGAATAGCTTTAGAAGAGGACGTGGGCATGGTTCAGGTAATGGAAAAACGGCTGGTAAGGGCCATAAAGGACAAAAGGCACGTTCCGGAGCTCCAAGAGTTGGTTTTGAGGGCGGACAAATGCCATTATACAGAAGAATTCCCAAACGTGGTTTCACTAATCGGAATTCAAAGGTAATTGTTGTAATTAACGTAGATGTATTAAATAGATTTGATGATGGTGTTACAGTAACAGTTGATTCATTAATTGAAGCAGGAATCGTAAAAAACCCAAAAGATGGTGTTAAGATTCTTGGCAATGGAGAACTTACTAAGAAGCTGGATGTCAAGGTTAATGCATTTAGTGCGAGTGCGGTAGAGAAGATTCAGGCTCTTGGTGGAAATGCTGAGGTGATTTAAATGTTTAAAACATTACGAAATGCATTAAAGGTTAAAGACATCAGGACAAAATTATTATACACACTTGGTGCACTGATAATAGTTCGACTGGGAACACTACTTCCAGCACCTGCTGTAAGCAGGGAGGCAGTTGAAGAGGTATTTTCAACTATAAATCTTGGTTTCTTTAACAATCTTACAGGTGGCTCATTTACCAAGATGTCTATATTTGCATTAAGTATTTCACCGTATATTTCTTCATCCATTATTATTCAGCTTTTAACGATAGCAATTCCTAAATTGGAGGAGCTACAAAAAGAGGGAGAAGACGGAAGAAAGAAAATTGAGGAGCTTACCCGTTATTTAGCAGTGGGGCTTGCAGCTATTGAGTCAATTGCTATGGCAATAGGTTTTGGGGGAAGCTCAGGAGTATTGGATGGAGGGCTTACATTTACGAATATTGTTATTGTGGCAGCATCCTTTACAGCAGGTTCTACCTTCCTTATGTGGCTAGGTGAAAGAATAACTCAAAACGGTGTTGGAAACGGTATTTCAATTATTCTTTTGATTAATATTGTATCAACAATGCCAGAAGATTTCATAAGACTGTTTTTTCAGTTCGTATACCAGCAGCCGGTTGGGAAGGCAATTGTCTCAGTTGTAGTTATCTTAGCCGTGGTGTTATTTACTATTGTATTTGTATTACTATTACAGGGTGGCGAAAGAAAGATTCCTGTTCAATATGCTAAAAAAGTACAGGGTAGAAAGATGGTTGGCGGACAAAGCTCCAATATTCCGTTGAAGGTTAATACAGCTGGAGTAATACCCGTTATATTTGCCAGTTCCTTAATGTCTTTCCCTATAGTAGTTTCATCATTTTTTAGAGTATATCCGGCAAGAGCCCATGTTTGGCCTAAGATACTTAAGGTACTAGATCAGGGTAGCTGGTTAAATATCAATTTTAAAGACTTTGATTTTGGTGAATTTAAGTACTCCATAGGATTGCTGATTTATATCGGATTAATTATTTTCTTTGCATATTTTTATACATCGATTACATTTAATCCTATTGAGATTGCAAATAATATGAAGAAGCAGGGTGGATTTATTCCTGGTATTCGTCCTGGTAAACCTACTACTGAGCATTTAGGAAAGGTACTTAATTATATTATTTTAATTGGTGCTCTTGGCTTAATAGTGGTATCCGTAATACCTTTATTCTTTTCTGGAGCATTTGGTGCTAGTGTAAGCTTCGGTGGTACATCAATCATCATTATAGTTGGTGTTATCATAGAGACAATAAAACAGATTGAATCTCAAATGCTAGTGCGCCATTATAAAGGATTCCTTAATGATTAAATTCTTTTCAAAGCAGTAAAACGAAGGCTTCAGCAGAATGTAGACGCCTTCGTTCTACTTACTTTGTAGGGATTATCTAAATGAAAAGACTTACTGATTATACAGGAGGAATATATCATGAAGGTAATAATGTTAGGGGCACCCGGTGCCGGTAAAGGGACACAGGCTAAAAAGATAGCAGCAAAGTATAATATACCGCACATTTCAACCGGAGATATATTCCGTGAAAATATTAAAGGTGAGACACAGCTCGGACTAAAGGCCAAGGTATATATGGACCAGGGACTGTTAGTGCCGGACGAGTTAGTTCTTGAGCTAATTGTGGATCGCTTTAAGGCACCTGATTGTAAAGATGGCTATGTATTAGATGGATTTCCCAGAACTATTCCTCAAGCAAAGGCTTTGGATGCAGCACTGGTTAAGAATAATGATAGGATAGAATTTGCTATTGATGTATATGTTGCGGATGAGGTAATCATAGACCGTATGGCGGGAAGAAGAGCTTGCTTAGACTGTGGTAGGACCTATCATGTGGATACACTTAAACCCAAGGTAGAAGGAATATGTGATTACTGCAATACTAAACTTGTACTTAGAGACGATGATAAGCCCGAGACAGTGAAGATGCGGCTTGAGGTATATCATGAGCAGACTCAGCCACTCCTTGATTATTATAAGGAGAAGGGAATTCTATATAGCGTAGATGGAACTGGAGCTATTGATGATATATATGAGGAAATTATTCAGGTACTTATGGCTTAAATCATGGGCTAAATCTGAAAGGAAGAGTATAAATGCCGACAAGCATTAAATCTGATAAAGAAATTAAACTTATGCAGGAATCCGGAAAGATTCTTGCCAAGGTATTAGAGGAAATAGAAGGTTATGTATTACCGGGGGTTTCTACACTTGAAATCGATAGGAAATGCCATGAGATAATAAAGAGCTATGGTTGTATTCCTTCATTTCTAGATTATAACGGATTTCCCGCTTCTCTATGCATTTCAGTAAATGATGAGGTAGTCCATGGAATTCCCTCTAAGGATAATATACTTAGAGAGGGTGATATCGTCAGCTTAGATTGTGGAGTAATATATCAGGGATATCATTCCGATGCAGCTAGAACTGTTCCTGTGGGTGAGATTACCAAGGAAGCAAAGCAACTAATAGAGGTAACCAAGCAGAGCTTTTACGAGGGTATTAAGTTCGCGAAAGAGGGGAAGCATCTACATGAGATATCCGAAGCAATCCAAACATATGTGGAATCCTTTGGCTTTTCAGTTGTAAGAGATTTGGTTGGACATGGAATTGGAAAAAATCTTCATGAGGAACCTCAAATACCTAATTTTAAGCAAAGAAACAGGGGACCTAGGCTCGTCCAAGGTATGACTCTAGCAATTGAGCCCATGGTTAATGTCGGACGATATGATGTATATTGGATGGATGATGATTGGACTGTTGTCACTGAGGATGGATCTCTTTCGGCACATTATGAGAATACCATACTGATAACTGATGGCGAACCAAAAATCCTTACGATATAAGATTTCTATTAGTAGAGTCTATCAGAATCTATGGAGTTAATAAATGCATGAGCTTATAGGATGTATAGTAGAAGCAAAAGCTGGCAGAGATGCTGGAAAATGCTATGTAATAATTGATGCCCATAATGAATATGTATACTTAGTGGATGGAAATATTAGAACCTTAGATCATCCCAAAAAGAAGAATATGGCGCATATCAAGCAAATAGGTTATGTAGATCAAACGCTTATTGAAGCGATTGATAAAAAACATATAAGAAATGAAGAAATCAAAAGAGCTATAAAAATGTTACAGATTGAAAGACAAATGAGGAGGTAAAACCTCCGTTATATGTGTTCCTATTGATTTTTATTTAAGAGGAGGT
>JAQVQL010000008.1:0-10555 GCA_028701595.1 Herbinix sp. | reverse complement strand
GAGGAGGTAAAACCTCCGTTATATGTGTTCCTATTGATTTTTATTTAAGAGGAGGTTTGAGATATGTCAAAGTCCGATGTAGTTGAAATCGAAGGTACTGTGGTCGAGAAGCTTCCGAATGCGATGTTTCAGGTGGAACTGGAAAATGGGCACAAGGTGTTAGCTCATATCAGTGGAAAGCTGCGCATGAATTTCATTAAGATAGTACCTGGTGATAGGGTCACTTTAGAGTTATCACCGTATGATTTATCCAAAGGAAGAATTATCTGGCGTGATAAATAAAGAGCTAGAAAAGAACTAGAAAATATTACTTGCTATTAAATTTAAGCAATGATATAATAATAAACGGACTTTTTTGAAAGGGGTGAATTACTGTGAAAGTAAGGTCATCAGTAAAACCAATTTGTGAAAAATGCAAAATCATTAAGAGAAAGGGAGCAATCAGAGTCATCTGTGAGAATCCCAGACACAAACAAAGACAAGGCTAATATACAATAGTTCGGTAATTACTATTGTTTTATATATGATAGTTCTTGCTTTTTGTGTTACAATCAACTGCCAGAGGCAGAAGTCATTGTGATATTGTGGGCAGATAGAATCTGCCTTAAGAGAGTGACCGTCATCACTAATTCTTAGCAAGCATTAGTTTATGCTTGTTACAATTTAAAGCGGCTGAAATAACAGACAATGATCTGTTACAAGAGAGTAAATATATGATTATTTACTTTGTAAAACAATATTATGTTGGAGGTGTACCAGGCACATGGCACGTATCAGTGGTGTAGATTTACCAAGAGATAAGCGCGTAGAAATTGGACTTACCTATATATATGGTATAGGAAGAACTAGTTCCAATCGTATTCTTGCGCAAGCAAATGTTGATCCCAATACCCGCGTCAGAGATTTAACTGATGATGAAGCGGCTAGAATCCGTGACGTCATTGACGAGACACAGATGGTCGAGGGTGATTTAAGAAGAGATATTGCGCTTAACATTAAGAGGTTACAGGAAATTGGATGCTATAGAGGCATTCGTCATAGAAAAGGACTTCCGGTTCGTGGTCAGAAGACAAAGACCAATGCTAGAACCAGAAAAGGTCCCAGAAGAACAGTTGCTAATAAGAAGAAATAATCTTTGAAGCGAAACATATTATAAGTATTTAGAAAATCCAATAGGAGGGTTTGTTTAAATGGCTAAGAAAATAGCATCAGCAAAAAAAGGGACGAAGAGACGTGTCAAAAAGAACGTAGATCGTGGACAGGCACATATTCAGTCATCCTTTAACAATACAATTGTTACGCTGACAGACGCAGAAGGAAATGCTCTCTCTTGGGCTAGTGCCGGTGGATTAGGCTTCAGAGGTTCAAGAAAATCTACTCCTTATGCAGCTCAGATGGCAGCAGAAACAGCCGCAAAGGCAGCACTTGTTCATGGTTTGAAATCCGTAGAAGTTATGGTAAAAGGCCCCGGCTCAGGCAGAGAAGCTGCGATTCGTGCGCTTCAGGCATGCGGTATAGAAGTAACAAGTATTAGAGACGTAACTCCGGTTCCACATAACGGATGTCGTCCACCAAAACGCAGAAGAGTCTGATAAGGAGGTAGAGTAGATATGGCTAGAGATATGGGTCCAGTATTAAAGAAATGCAGATCTCTTGGTTTAGAACCGGGATTCTTGGGAATTGATAAGAAATCCAATAGATCATTTGCAAGAGCTGGTAAGAAAACCAGTGAATATGGTCTGCAGTTAAGAGAAAAACAGAAAGCTAAATTTATATATGGTGTGTTAGAGAAACCTTTTAGAAATTTATTTGACAGAGCCCAGAAAATGAAGGGTAGTACAGCTGGTGAAAACCTGTTGACTCTGTTGGAGCTCAGATTAGATAATGTTATATTCCGTATGGGATTTGCTAGAACAAGAGCGGAAGCAAGACAGATCGTTGATCATAAGCATGTATCCGTAAATGGCAAGACCGTGAATATTCCGTCTTACACTGTAAAGGCTGGAGATAAAATTGAAATCAGAGAAAAAGCTAAGGGTGCCCAAAGATATAAGGATATCCTTGAGGTAACAGGTGGAAGAACAGTTCCCTCTTGGCTTGAAGCTGACCAGGAAACATTATCAGGTACAGTTAAAGAAGTTCCTACAAGAGACCAAATCGATGTCCCGGTTAATGAGATGTTAATTGTCGAGTTGTATTCCAAATAATAAATATATTTTGGTTATTATTGGAATAGCAATCAACTCAAATAACCCAGAAGGAGGGTCCTGTTGTGTTTGATTTTGAAAAACCCAAAATAGAGATTGCTGAAATTTCCGAGGATAAAAAGTTTGGTCGCTTTGTCATAGAACCTTTAGAAAGAGGATATGGAACTACCCTAGGTAATTCACTAAGAAGAATCATGTTGTCCTCTTTGCCAGGTGCGGCAGTAAGCCAAATTAAGATTGACGGAGTGGTTCATGAATTCAGTGTAATCCCCGGTGTTAAGGAAGATGTAACTGAAATTATTATGAATATCAAAAACCTTGCAATCAAAAACACTAGTGATACGAATGAGCCCAAGATTGCATATATTGAGCAAGAAGGCGAAGTAGTAGTTACAGCAGGGGATATACAGGCCGACCCGGATATCGAGATACTCAATCCAGATCAGGTGATTGCTACATTGTGTGGCGGCCCAGACAGCAGATTATACATGGAGCTTACAATAACAAACGGAAGAGGTTATGTCAGCGCTGATAAGAACAAGAAAGATGACCTGCCAATCGGAGTTATCCCGATTGATTCCATATATACTCCAGTAGAACGTGTCAATCTATCTGTCGAGAATACCCGTGTAGGGCAGATTACTGACTTTGATAAACTAAGCTTAGATGTATATACAGACGGAACCTTGGTACCTGATGAGGCACTTAGTTTGGCTGCAAAGGTCCTAAGCGTTCATCTGGATGCCTTCATTGATCTATCAGAGCATGCAAAGACTGCAGAAATAATGGTAGAAAAGGAAGACAATGAGAAAGAAAAAGTGCTCGAAATGAATATCGATGAATTGGAGTTATCAGTTCGCTCTTATAATTGCTTAAAGAGAGCAGGAATCAACACTGTTGAAGAGCTTACTAACAAGACAGCTGAAGATATGATGAAGGTAAGAAATCTTGGACGTAAGTCTTTGGAAGAAGTATTGTCAAAACTGAAGGAGCTGGATTTATCCTTAAGACAGAGCGACGACTAATAGTTAGTTCAAGAGAATAGTGACTACGAATCTCTCGGAGTCTATGAGTAGATATAGAAAATAATTCGAAGGAGGGAATGACATGGCAGGTTACAGAAAGCTTGGCAGAACAGCAAGCCAAAGAAAAGCTTTACTTAGAAATCAGGTTACGAATTTATTATATCATGGTAAAATCGTTACAACCGAAGCCAAAGCAAAAGAAATTCGCAAAATTGCTGAAGGCATGATTGCACTTGCTGTAAAGGAAAAAGATAGTTTTGAAACCGTTACAGTAAAAGCTAAGGTTGCACGTAAGGATAAAGACGGCAAAAGAGTTAAGGAAGTAGTAGACGGCAAGAAGGTCTCCGTATATGATGAAGTTGAGAAGACTCTTAAGAAGGATAATGCTACCCGTGCTCACGCTAGAAGACAGATGATGAAATATCTGTATCCTATTACCGAGGTACCAAAGGAGAATGCAGGTAGAAAGAGAAACACAAAATCTATCAACTTATCCGATATGCTTTTTGACGAAATTGCACCTAAGTATGCTAACCGTAACGGTGGTTATACAAGAATAGTAAAAATAGGACCTCGCAAGGGTGATGCTGCAATGGAAGTCTTAATCGAGCTAGTGTAAAAAAGTATACTCACTCGTATATTAGGGGACGTGGAACTTACCAAAGTTAACGTCCTCTTTTTTCAAATTATACTTTACAATTTGTAATATAAACCTTATATTGTATACAGTAAAAGTAATAGACAGTAAGCTGTATATGGTAACAGGTACTTTACATTCACGGAGGTTAGATTAATGGAAATGATCAAGGTTGAAGATCTGGCTTTTGAATATATAAGAAGAAATGAAGAGGGCGATGTTGAATCCATTAACAGAGCCATAGATGGTGTGAGCCTTGATGTTAATAAGGGTGATTTTATCGCTATAATCGGTGCAAACGGTTCGGGTAAATCCACTCTGGCTAAGCATATAAACGCTATTCTATATCCCAGTGAGGGTACAGTATGGGTGAATGGCTTAAATACCGTGAAAGAAGAAAATCTATGGGAAATACGTAGATCTGCAGGCATGGTGTTTCAGAATCCCGATAATCAGATAATAGCCTCTGTGGTAGAGGAGGATGTAGGCTTTGGCCCAGAGAATCTTGGTGTACCTACTGAGGAGATATGGGAAAGAGTAGAAACAAGCTTGAAGGCAGTGGGCATGCTCGAATATAGAGCTCAATCCCCGAATAAGCTGTCAGGAGGTCAAAAGCAAAGAGTAGCTATAGCAGGAATTATGGCTATGAAGCCTGATTGTATAGTGCTTGATGAGCCTACGGCTATGCTTGATCCCGATGGACGTAAGGAAGTTATCTCAACAATACAATGGCTAAATCAACATGAAGGTATAACTGTGTTACTTATAACTCATCATATGGATGAGGTAATAAATGCGGATAAGGTATTTGTTATGGAGCAGGGGAGGATAGTGATGCAGGGAACCCCAAAAGAATTATTTTCAAGGATTCCCGAGATTAAGAAGTATCGCCTGGATGTTCCTCAGGTAACCGAGCTGGCCTATGAGCTAAAGAAGGCAGGGGTGGATATTCCAGAAGGAATATTATTCCTCGATGAGCTTGTGCAGGCCTTAGAAAACCTAGGTGCATGATCTATAACGGGATAGCCTATAACAGCTTTATATAGTAACAGAGATAGCTAACAATAGATATTAATAGATGGCAGGTGATATATTTGCAGATAGTATTTGATCATGTGGATTATGTATATAGTGGTGGAACTAGTTTTGAGAAGCATGCTCTTAGAGATATCAATTTTAAGATTGATAAAGGGGAGTTCGTAGGCCTTATAGGGCATACCGGTTCTGGAAAATCAACACTCATACAGCATATGAATGGGTTGATTAAGGCTACAGGCGGAAAGATATATTATAATGGTGAAGATATATATGAAAAGAACTATGATATGCGTTCGCTTAGAAGTAAGGTTGGATTAGTTTTTCAATATCCTGAACATCAGCTTTTTGAGACCACAGTTTATAAGGATGTTAATTTTGGTCCAAAGAATCTAGGACTAGATAAGCTGGAGGCAGACCTTCGTACCTATGAAGCTCTCAAAATGGTTGGTATAGGAGAAGAGCTTCTGGATGCTTCACCTTTTGAGCTTTCTGGGGGACAAAAAAGAAGGGTAGCTATTGCAGGGATTCTTGCTATGAGGCCGGAGGTATTGATACTAGATGAACCTACAGCAGGCCTTGATCCAAAAGGACGAGACGATATTTTAGACCAGATAGCAAAACTTCATAAGGAAAGTAAACTAACAATAATACTAGTTACTCATAGTATGGAGGATGTAGCAAATTACGTTGATAGAATTCTGGTAATGAACAATGGTGCTTTGGTCATGGATCAGGATCCACGTAATGTATTTGCAAGATATAAGGAATTAGAAGAAATCCATCTTGCAGCACCTCAGGTTACATATGTAATGAATGCATTAAGGGAAAAAGGTTTTCCTGTTAATACAGAAGTAACCACTGTGACCGAGGCTAAAAATGAGATTATTAAGAGGCTTAAAATATAGAGCTTATTAATATTTACCTTAGGAAAGAGAGTAGGCCATGATTCGAGACATTACTATTGGACAATATTATCCTGTGGATTCAGTGTTGCATCGTCTGGATCCCAGAGTGAAGCTTAATGCAACACTATTATTTATTATTTCGATATTTTTGTATGAAACATTCTATGGATATATTGCTGTAACAATATTTTTAGCATCAATTATTATGCTGTCTAAGGTACCTTTAAAATTTATATTAAAAGGACTTAAGGCAATTATTATCATACTCTTATTTACGTCGATATTTAACCTGTTTTTATCTAAAGGGGACATTTTATTTCATATAGGATTTTTGAAGGTAACAAAACAAGGGCTTCATTCCGCATTGTTTATGGGAATAAGGCTTACTTTCCTTATATTAGGATCATCACTTATGACATTTACAACAACACCGAACCAGCTGACAGACGGTTTGGAAAGGCTACTATGGCCTCTTCGCCGTATAAAGGTTCCAGTTCATGAAATTGCCATGATGATGTCTATAGCGCTTCGCTTTATACCTATATTATTGGAAGAAACAGATAAGATTATGAAAGCGCAGATGGCAAGAGGTGCTGATTTTGAGTCTGGTGGAGTTATTAAAAGAGCCAAAGGACTTGTGCCCTTATTGGTACCCCTGTTCGTATCGGCATTCCGTAGAGCAAACGACCTTGCGATGGCCATGGAAGCCAGATGCTACCGTGGTGGAGAGGGCAGAACGAAGATGAAGCCCCTACACTATGGACGAAGGGATATGATTGCTTATATTATCCTGCTTGTGTATTTCGCAGGTGTAATTGCTATTGGTATTTATGAAAAGTATCTGCCTTATTTTAACTTTAAATTATAACATCCATCTTTATGATAGAATTTGGCGGATTTAGACTGTGAGTAGCTTATGAGGAGAATCAAGTTAGAAATAGCATATGATGGAACATCCTATCACGGATGGCAAATCCAACCAGGTGAACTTACTGTAGAGGCCGTAGTAAATAGGGCCCTCTCTGAGCTCCTTCAGGAGGAAGTCACAGTAATCGGTGCTAGCCGCACAGATTCAGGCGTACACGCTAAGGGAAATGTAGCTGTATTTGACACAGACACCAGAATACCTGCAGAGAAAATCTGTTATGCCATAAATCAACATCTTCCTTGGGATATCAGAGTTCAAAGCTCTATAGAGGTAAGTGAGAGCTTTCATCCCAGAAAGGTAAAAAGTAAGAAGTCATATGAGTATAGTATATTAAATAGAAGTATCTCACTGCCAACCGATCGGCTGTATTCATATTTTCTCTACTATGATTTGGATGTAAAGCTCATGCAAGAGGCAGCAGGATATCTTATCGGTAAGCATGATTTTAAGAGCTTTTGCTCTGTAAAGACTCAGGCCTTAGATACTGTTAGAGAAATATATTCTCTTAAGGTAGAAAAAGTTGGTTACATGATTAGAATTAATGTAACAGGAAACGGCTTCCTCTACAATATGGTTCGTATAATTACCGGTACCTTGATTGAGGTTGGAAGAGGAGTGCTAGCGCCGAATGATATGGATAAGATACTTAAAGGGCTTGACAGAGGGTTAGCCGGACCTACGGCACCCGCTCATGGATTAACCTTAGTTAGCATAGAGTATGATATGGATATATAATTACGGAGGTGATTATTTGTTTGATTTTCAGGCGGATTTATATTCGATTAATGACTCCTCAATCATTCTGCGATTGTTATTAGCGGTGGTATTGGGGGGCATAATAGGGTTTGAAAGAGGGAGGTCAGGTAGACCTGCGGGACTTAGGACTCATATTCTTGTTTGCCTTGGAGCCGTACTTGCTATGATGACAAACCAATACATATATGAGGAATTTGGTGTTAGTGATCCTACCAGGATGGCTGCCCAGGTTATATCAGGAATTGGCTTCTTAGGTGCCGGTACTATACTTGTCACAGGAAGACATCAAGTAAAAGGTCTTACCACTGCTGCTGGCTTGTGGGCAACTGCCTGCATGGGTCTTGCTATCGGAATTGGCTTTTATAAGGCAGCAATAGCAGCATGTATAATGATTACCTTTGCTACTGTGGTGCTACATCGTTTTGATAATTTTCTGGTATCAAAATCCAAGATAATGGACTTATATGTAGAGTTTTCTAATACAGTCCCAATTACCTCGGTACTTGACACCTTGAAGAGCTTTCATGTAAACATAGAAAACATAGAAATAGTTAAGCCTACATATGGTGCTAATGCTCAACTCGCAGCAATTATGACTATAAAATTAAAACAAAAAAAAGCAAGAGTCGATGTCATAGCTAAACTACACAGTTTAGAAGGTGTTGAATTTGTCGAGGAGATATAAAATCCTTGACACACTCTGAAACATGTAATATAATACAGAAATGTGACGTGAAAAAATATCTTTGCCACAGCCCCGGTTAAAGGTGTTTGGAAGCGTATGAGATAATAAGAAGCAGCAAAATAGAATATGCTGCGATTTTGAATGAAAATATGTGAATGTATTTTTATAGGAGGAAAAGGGCATGAAGAGTTTTATGGCTAGTCCAGCGACAATAGATAAAAAATGGTATGTAGTTGATGCTGCAGGACATACATTAGGCCGTCTCTCATCTGAGATTGCTAAAGTATTAAGAGGTAAGAACAAGCCTACTTATACACCTTTCATTGATACAGGTGATAATGTAATCATAGTGAATGCAGACAAGATAAAGGTTACAGGCAAGAAATTAGAGCAAAAGATATATTTCAACCATTCCGGTCATGTTGGCGGCGTTAGAGAAACAACATTAGCTGAGATGATGGCTAAGAAACCAACTGATGTAATTACCCTTGCAGTAAAGGGAATGCTTCCAAAAGGACCTTTGGGAAGATCCATGCTGAAGAAATTACATGTATATGCAGGATCTGAGCATCCTCATGCAGCTCAGAAGCCAGAAGCATTAGAGATCAAATATTAATAGGAAGGTTGAAAGGAGGAAATAACATTGGCTAAGGCAAGATATTATGGAACAGGAAGAAGAAAAAGCAGTATCGCCAGAGTATATCTATTACCCGGAAAAGGTAAAATTACAATAAATAAAAGAGATATGGACAACTATTTTGGACTTGATACATTAAAGGTTATAGTTCGTCAGCCTCTAGTATTAACTGATAACCAGGATAAGTTCGATGTAATGGTAAATGTAAGAGGCGGTGGATTTACAGGCCAGGCAGGAGCAATCCGTCATGGTATATCCAGGGCATTATTACAGGCAGATGCGGACTTCCGTCCAGCATTAAAGAAGGCAGGCTTCTTAACAAGAGATCCTCGTATGAAGGAAAGAAAGAAGTACGGCTTAAAGGCAGCACGTCGTGCACCACAGTTCTCAAAGAGATAAAAAGCGGTCAACGCATTTATCAAGAAAAGCCCGATTTTACAAGGGCTACAGACGTTGCGGAATGTTGTCAAACGCACTGGAAATTACTCCGTGTGCAACACGTTTGCAACAGGTGTGTAACATCAAAATTGATGTACAAAATATCAGTAATAATTATAGGACAGTTTTCAGTGAAGCGATTCGCTGGAAAGTGTCCTTTTTATATTGAAAGGACTTTCCTTTCCAGTCTCGTTATATCTTATTAATTGCATCGACTAGCTCCTTAATATCAAAGTGAGTATAAACTTTTTCTGTGAGTGTCATTGCTCCAGAGTGTCCTACAATCTTTTTGATAATCGTTTGATCCACACCAGCTTCCGCTAATTATCCTAGATCCAATTCAGGCTTATATCGGAGCAACGGTGGATATGCACAGAGCAAACGAAATCCGTCCAGTATTAAAACGACCTGGAGTAATTGCTGACAAGTATCAATGTGCCATTATTCTTATAACTGATTGCACGGAAATCAGTTTGGTCATGATGAATAACGCGAACTATGTTCGCGTGGCTTCTGGCACTAAATAAACGTATCGAGGACTTGGCTCTATTGATATTCAAGCAACTGCTAGAAGTGTTCTTCTAGTAGCAAGGCTTAAAGATAAACCAAACATCAGAATTATGGTACAAGATAAATCAAGTCTGGCACCAGCAGGAGATTCCATAAGATTTGAATTAACAGAAGAGAATGGATTTGAATGTATCGGAGCCTATGACATAACAGTAGATGAATTACTAAGTGGACAGGAGGGGAGATGGAAAAAGAAGTTAGATATAGCTATTTCTTTTATCACAGAGTATTTCAAGACAGTATCCGAAGTTTCTTCCAATCAGATTGAAGAAGACGCTGCTAGTCAGGGAATTAAACGTAACACGTTATTAGCGGCAAAGAAGAAACTGGGAATTGTAGCAGATAAAAGAAAGCAGTCGGACGGTAAACAATATTGGATATGGAGTATGCCGGAGAGCCGAGCCCCCGCCGTTTTGGTTTGCCAAAACTGCTAGGTGGTTATCATCTTCGGCAAAGCTAAGATGATAACAAGCACTTCTCCGGAGGAACAACAGATAAAGGAGGAGAAAATCTATGGGTAGCGTTTCCTATTCAGCACATATCAGCAATGGTAAAAGTGCAATAACAAGTAAGAGCAAATTACAAGGAGTGGCAAAGCATAATCTTCGTAAATACAAATCGGATGGTTACAGTTCTGAAAATATTATATTACTAGAAGAAACTGAGAATCTATATCAGGATGTAAGAAATATTTACCAAAAAGAATTTGACGAAGCCGTCCGAGAATAC
>JAQVQL010000119.1 GCA_028701595.1 Herbinix sp. | reverse complement strand
AATTGATCTCAATAATAGAAAAACTAATAATGAGAGGTAATACAGTTATTGCGGTTGAGCATGATGAGAATTTCATAAGGAATGCAGACTATATTATTGATCTTGGCCCACTGGCTGGTATCGGTGGGGGAAGAAGGATTTTTCAAGGAAGTATTGATGAATTTATTATGTGTGAAGAGTCTATGACAGCACCATATTTATCTGATAGAAAAGCATTTCCAGTAAAAAGGACATATAAGCCCATAAATCCTGATATGATGTTAATCATAGAGAATGCAAGCATTCATAACCTTAATAATATAACGGTTAATATACCTTTAGGTCTAATGGTTGGAGTTGCCGGTGTGTCTGGAAGCGGTAAATCCAGTCTGATTACAGATACTCTAGTACCAAAGCTAAAGGGATTATTAAAGAGTAAATGCATAGTTGGAGATAATGAGGAGAAACAGGAAGATGAGTCAGTTAAGGGCTGTATACTTAAAGGGACAACTAATATTAAAAGGTGCTTGATTATTGATCAAAAGCCAATAGGAAGAAGCCGAACTTCTTGTCCGGCTACTTATACACAAATGTTTGATCAGATAAGGGATCTATTTGCAGCTACACAGGATGCAGTAAAGAATGGATATACATCAGGATTATTTACAGTGAATTCAAAGGGAGGCTGCAAGGTATGCAAAGGGGATGGCATTATCCGTTATCATGTGGGCTTTGGAAATTTTCTCGATATAGAATGTGAAACCTGTGGTGGAAGTGGCTTCGTTGCTGAGGCTATGGAGATTACATTAGAAGGTAAGAATATTAAGGATATACTTGATTTTACTGTTGATGAAGCCTATGTGTTTTTTCAAGGAAAGGATAAGAAGATTGAGAGCATCCTTAAGACATTGATAAGGACGGGGATGGGATATATCAAGCTTGGGCAGAAGACGCCTACGATTTCGGGTGGTGAAAGCCAGAGGATAAAGCTGGCCAAGGAGCTTTCTAAAGGGCATAATGCAAAGAATACTCTCTATATACTGGACGAGCCTACAACAGGACTCTCTTTCCATGACAGTGAAAAACTTATGACTTTATTACAGGAACTAGTGGATGTAGGAAATTCCGTCATCATAACCGAACATGATCCCTATATTCTTTCAAACTGCGATTATATTATTGAATTAGGACCAGGTGGTGGAAGGGATGGAGGAATTGTGGTATCTGAGGGCACTCCTAGTGAGCTTAGGCAGAATAATAACTCTATCATTGGAAGATACCTGAAATGACATGTAAAATAATAACCTTATCATAAGGACATATCTGAAATAATATAATATGAAAATTCCATTATAGGGAGGAGCCTTATATAATGCAGGATAGCTTTTTGGAAATTGATGAATACATCAGACAAAAACAATACAGATTGGTTATCAGCATCCTTGTTACTAAAGATGATAGAGTTATAACAGAGCGATATTATAATGGTTTCACTAGGAAGAGTAGGAACAATATTAAATCTGTGTGGAAGAGTATATTATCTATCTGTACAGGGATTTGTCTGGATAAGGGACTAATAAAGAGTCTGGATGAGCCGATTATGAATTATCTTCCTGAGTTTAACAGGAATGATCATTCATACCATAAACTAATAACCATAAGACATCTTCTTACAATGTCCTCTGGTATTTACTGGAACGGAGGAATACATTATCATTGTCCTATGATAGAGCAGCTATTTAAGGAAAAAAATTGGCTTGAGTATCTTTCAGATATCGCCATGCAAGATGTCCCCGGAATGAGATTTCAATATAAGGAGTGGGATGTAATGCTACTGTCCGCTTTGATAGGAAAAGCATCCCAGATGAACTCATATGAATTTTGTAACCGCTATCTGTATCAGCCACTTGATATTACAAGCAAGCCCTGGGGCCTAAGTCCCTGCGGTATCAGCTATAGTATAATTGAGGAATATGAAGAGGATTCTGACCTATCAGCGATAGATATGGCTAAGGTTGGCCAGCTACTACTTAATCATGGTGTGTTTGAAGGAGTAAGAATTGTATCAGAGAAATATATTAAGCAGGCTGTTTCCCCATCAAAAAGGTATAAGGGCTATGGGTTTTTATTTTGGCTATATCAAGATAGCTTTGCATGTAGGGGTTATGGTGGACAGGAGATTAATGTTTGGCCTGATTTAAATGTCGTAGCTGTAATACAGGCAACACCAACGCCGCGATCTAAAAGCTATCAGGACATCCTAGATGTTGTAAAAGCTATTGTTATGAAATAGAAGTTTATGGTATACTGCTATCATATAACAAGTGTAAACTCCATAAGGAGAGATTATATGGATATAAATATGGAATACTATAAGATATTTTATTATGTGGCAAAGGAAGGAAGCTTTACAAAGGCGGGAGAGGAGCTATGCGTCTCACAGCCTGCTGTGAGTCAATCAATTAAGCTTCTGGAAGAAAACCTTGGCACTAAGTTGTTTATTAGGGTACCAAAGGGTGTCAAGCTGACCCCTGAGGGTGAAGCCTTGTATTCCTATGTGAAGCGTGGCTATGAATATATCAAGATGGGTGAAGAACAGTTTCAGAAAATGCTTGATCTTGAGCATGGAGAAATAAGAATTGGTGCCAGTGATATGACACTGCAGTTTTATCTTCTACCATATTTGGAGCATTTTCATGAAAAGTATCCCGGTATCAAGGTGGTAGTGACAAATGCACCTACTCCAAGCACCCTCGGACTTCTTTATGACGGAAGGATAGATTTTGGAGTGGTTAGTGAACCGTTTCAGGTAAAGGCCGGAATAAAATATATTAGGGTTAGAAAGATTAGAGATATATTTATTGCAGGTAGCAAATTCAATTATTTGCAGGGAAAGACTATGGAATATAAGGACCTTGAAAGCCTTCCGATTATCAACCTGGAGCATAATACAAGTACAAGAAAATATGTGAATGAGTTTCTAGAGTCAAATCAGGTTATACTTAATCCTGAGTTTGAGCTTGCGACAAGCGATATGATTGTTAAATTTGCTATGAGAAATCTAGGCATTGGTTGCGTAGTAAAGGATTTTGCAGATGAAGCTTTGGATAAGGGATATCTTTTTGAACTGGATTTTATGAGTAAAATTCCTGAAAGAAGTATATGTATTGTTACTAGTAGGCATAACCCCATATCGGAGGCAGCTAATAAACTTTTAGAAATGTTAAATGAAGTACAGGATTAGGAGGAAATATGAAAAGAATAGCGCAATTTGAAAAAGTAAGCAGTGAAAGATTTATCAAGGACTGGTCAAATACATTTTCATCAGATAAATCGGATACAGAGGATGTCCGTCGCATCTATGAAGATATAAAGCTTCCTAAAAGGGCGACATCGGGCTCTGCTGGTTATGATTTTTATAGTCCCAAAGCATTTAGCCTTAAGCCTGGTGAAACAATTCTTATACCCACTGGTATTCGCGTTAAAATAGAGGAAGGATGGGTAATGAAATTCTATCCAAGAAGTGGCTTAGGGTTCAAATACCGCCTCCAGCTGAATAATACTGTCGGCATAATCGACAGCGATTATTATGGCTCAGACAATGAAGGACATATATTTTGCAAGCTTACAAATGACAGTAATGAAGACAAAACAGTGGCCATCGATAAGGGAGCCGGCTTTATGCAGGGAATCTTCGTTGAATATGGCATCACTTTCGATGATGACGTGGCAGATCTAAGAAACGGAGGCTTCGGAAGCACATCCTAATTCGGTTCCAGGTACCCCTCGAATTTTGTCGGTACCAGGTACCCCTCAAAGCCCACTTCTATATGGTAGAGCGGTGACACTTTAAAATTATACTATACAAACGTATAATTATGTACTATAATAGCGTATATAAGTGTCAAATAATAGGAGGGAAATAGGGGATGGGAGCAGATAAAGTTCAATATATTATTGCAATGGTTGTGTATATTGGTGCGGTTATAGCGATAGGTTTTCATTATGCTGATAGGGCTAATGAAAGTAGTGACAACTTCTTGATAGGCGGAAGATCCTTAGGACCATGGGTAACAGCCATGGCTGCGGAAGCCTCGGACATGAGTGGCTGGTTACTGATGGGGCTACCTGGTGTAGCTTATTGGTGTGGTTTAGGGGAAGCCGTATGGACTGCAATAGGTTTATTTATAGGTACATATCTTAACTGGTTATTTGTTGCTAAGAGGCTTCGTACATACTCACATGTTGCAGGAGATGCCATAACAATACCAGACTTTTTAAGTAATCGTTTTAGAGAGAAGAAAAAAATAATTCTAACAATTGCCGCATTGTTTATATTGGTGTTTTTCTGTGTATATGCAGCTTCTTGCTTCGTTACTGTAGGAAAGCTCTTTAGCACATTATTCGAGGTCGAATATGTATATATGATGCTTCTTGGAGCGCTATTCGTTGTAGTTTATACATTCATAGGTGGATTTCTGGCGGAGAGTGCATCGGATTTTATGCAAGGAATAGTGATGTTTATTGCATTGGGTGTTGTACTAATTGCCGGATTAATTAAAGCAGGAGGTATAACTGAGGTTATAGAAAATGCGAAAGTCATTCCGGGCTTTCTTGATTTCTTTGGTGTTGCCAGCCCCCAGATGGTCGATGGAGTGCAGCAGGTTTCAGCAGGTAAGCCCTTATTTGGAGATACAGTTAAATATGGACCACTAGTTATTATATCGACCTTATCATGGGGTCTCGGGTATTTCGGTATGCCACAGGTTCTTTTGAAATTCATGGCAATTAAGAATCCCAATGAGCTTAAGATGTCCAGAAGAATTGCTACTGTTTGGTGTGCGGTATCTTTGTTTGCAGCAGTGCTTGTCGGTATTATCGGAAGAGTACTATATCCAGATGCGTTGCTAACAGCAAGTGACTCTGAAAGTATATTTATACTAATGTCCAGTAGCTTCCTACTGCCACTGATCGCAGGACTTGTAATGGCAGGAATTTTGGCAGCTACCATAAGCTCCTCAGATTCTTATCTGTTAATTGCAGCGTCAGCATTTTCTAAGAATATTTATCATGGAATACTTAAGAAGGATGCATCGGATAAGCAGGTACTGGCTATGTCAAGAGCGACATTAATCTTAGTAGCAGTGATAGCGGCTATAATTGCTCTTGATGAGAATAGTGTTATTTTTAAAGTGGTATCATTTGCATGGGCTGGGTTTGGTGCGACATTTGGACCAATTATGCTCTTTAGTCTGTTCTGGAAGAAGGTTTCAAGAGCCGGTGCAGTTGCGGGCATGGTGACAGGTGGCGGCATGGTATTTATATGGAAGCTTCTTGTAAGGCCATTGGGTGGAATACTTGATATATATGAGCTCTTCCCGGCTTTTGTAATATCCTGTTTGGTAATCGTGGTTGTATCAATAATATCTGAAAAGCCATCCAAGGAAATACAGGATGAATTCGATTATGTTAAGAAGTATAAATATAGCAACTAAGTATTATATGTAAAATAAATGCCGTATAGTTGGGTATTATACCAACCATTCGGCATTTTTATTTTTAGTTAGTAACATTACAAATTGGTATTATGATATTTATATGCCCGACACAATATGACAAAGTTCGGGTGGTACCAGGTACCGATTATGCACTGTGGTCGAATTGTGAATTGTAGAGCTTGGCGTAGAAACCGCCCTTGGCAAGTAGCTCATCGTGGTTTCCTTGTTCTACGATGTCACCCTCGTCCATGACGAGAATCATATCTGCATCCTTGATGGTTGATAGGCGATGTGCAATTATAAAGCTGGTTCTTCCCTTCATAAGGCTATCCATTGCCTTCTGGATTAGGATTTCAGTTCTGGTGTCCACGGAGCTGGTTGCTTCATCGAGTATCAAGATCTTGGGGTCTGCCAGTATTGCGCGGGCTATGGTTAGTAGCTGCTTCTGACCCTGGGATATATTCGTAGATTCCTCATTAAGCACCATGTTGTAGCCATCTGGAAGAGTGCTTATGAAATGGTGAACATGGGCAGCTCTAGAGGCCTCTAATACCTCTTCGTCGGTGGCATCAAGCTTACTGTAGCGTATATTGTCCATGATGCTTCCATTAAATAGCCATGTATCTTGTAGCACCATACCAAACATTCTTCTTAGCTCGCTTCTGTCAAAGTCCTTTATATTATGGCCGTCTATAAGGATTTCACCGTTGGTAACATCATAGAATCTCATTAGAAGCTTAACTATAGTGGTTTTACCTGCTCCGGTTGGTCCAACGATGGCAACTTTCTTGCCATCACATATACTGGCATTAAAATCATTTATTATAATGTTATCGTTACTATATCCGAAGCTTACATGCTTAAATTCTACATTACCCTTAATATTTTCAGTGGACTGCGGTGAATCGATACCAGCTACCTCCTCGTCAGCCTCCAAGAAATCGAATACCCTTTCAGCGGCAGCCGCCATAGTCTGAAACATATTTGCTACCTGGGCTAGTTGGGTTACAGGTTGAGTAAAGCTTCTAATATATTGGAAGAAGGATTGAATTTGTCCTATTTTGATTTTACCCTTTACAGTCAGATACCCGCCAAGAACGGCCACTCCTACATAACCAATATTACCGACGAACTGCATTATAGGATGCATAAGACCTGATAAGAATTGAGACTTCCATCCTGATTCATATAGGGTGTTATTCTTACTCTCGAATTCCTCTATGACCTCATCTTCTTTATTAAACGCCTTTATAACATTGTGGCCTCCATACACTTCCTCTACCAGACCATTTACATGGCCTAGATATTCCTGCTGCTTCTTAAAATGCTTTTGTGATTTCTTAACGACAACACCCATAACTCCGGCTGATATAGGAACCACTAGGAGAGCAAAAAGGGTCATAGGAATACTTATTCTAAACATCATAATTAATATACCTATTATGCTTACAATTGAAGTAATTAACTGACTTAAGCTTTGATTTAGACTATGGCTTAAAGTGTCCACATCAT
>JAQVQL010000118.1 GCA_028701595.1 Herbinix sp. | reverse complement strand
AATCGGCATAAAATAAAATTTAAAAGGCTCTTGCGAATTAAATAAGGAGGCACCTATGTACCCCCTTAGTATAATTTCGCAAGAGCCTCTTTATAAGACATCTAATGATTGATATACGAATTTAGCTTTGGATGTTCTTCTTTATATACTCACTGGGCGTCAAGCCTATTTTTTTCTTAAATATTCGGCTGAAATAATTAGGGTCCTTATAGCCGACCATAAAGCAAACTTCCTTTACAGTTAGATTAGAGTTATTCAAGAGTTCCTTTGCTTTCTTTACACGTAGCATTGATAACCAGTCTATAAAATTAAATCCAGTATTTTTCTTTATAAGCTTACTGAAATATTGAGGACTTATGTTTACATGCTCGGCAACATCCTCAAGAGATATTTCTTCTGCATAGTGGGCTTCAAGATATTCTTTTGTTGACTGAACTATTTTGTTAGAATAATCTATTGCATTATGCTTCTTAACATATCCAGTAATATCAACGAATTTCTTAAAGGCCCATTCAATCAGTTCGTCACCACTAAGCTCCAGCAAGGTATTAATATGAGAAGTGTAATCCATATAATCCCCTTCGTCCATACTAGGGGCTCTGGATGCACTTGAAGCAAGAACCAGAGCTTCAATGATTTTATTTCTTTTTGCGAAATCATTTAGCTGACTGATTCGGGTCATCATCATTAAAAAGTAATCATATGCATCTGCTTTTCTATGATGGACCGCTTCAATCATATGGCTCTCAGCCTCATTGTATTCATATATATGATATCTATCGTGCTTAATAAGATCCTGTACGTGAATTATTTCACCTGGATTACAAAAAGGCACACATGACAAAGCTTCAAGGAATGATGTATATATGGTATGAATACTTTGCGCATTACCAATTCCTGCAATAAGCCTAGTTTCATATTCGTTTTCTAAGGCATGTAGCAGATTAGTTACTATCTTTATACTGTTGGTCTTAAAATCCTTACCTGGTGCCAATGCCTCCGGACCATCTGTAACCAATATACTAAATCTGTTATGTATTATAGGCCCTATGGCTGTTGATAAACCCTTAAGATTATTTTTAATAAAATAATACATAGAAAGCTCTTCTAAATCAAAATCCATAATATGGGTATTATCACTAGGTACAAATTCTAAAAGAATCAGATAGCCCAGATTATCAAAATTTAAAATATTTCTGAAAACATTAAGTTCTTTATGTGAAGTACCACGAAAGAATAAAGAAAACATAAAGCTTTTTTCTACATAAGAAAACATATCTTCTATAGAAAAAGTTTTCTTTGAGTTTAATATTTCTGATTGCAAACTATCCCAAAATGCCTTATTTAAGTCGTTATCAGTTTTGTTATCGATATCGGATGTATTCATAATATCTCTCCTTATGGTGTCAAAAAGCAGCTTTTTATTAATTATAACATGAATAATATAATATTGCACCTATAACAATGGGCAAAACTAAAAAAAAGTAGTAATAAATGTAAAATAAAAAAATAAACACTTTGCATTTTGCCACATAAATGCCAAGAAGAGGTAATACGATAAGGTTGCATAACTAAAACATAATTCATAGATTGGATAACAATATGACCAAAAAAAGGGAATACATAAAAAACATTATATTAATTGTCTGCTTGCTATCGCTTATTATAGCAACAATTATGAAGTCGGAAAATAAGAGTTATCTTATTAATAATATGGGTCAAGAGGACAAGAATACTGAGTTGATAGTCCTCTTTCATGAAAGGCCTGATGACGAGGATTTGCAAATGATTTTGGTTGATTATGAAAATCGGTTTGACATAATCAAACGTCAGGAAGATTTCCTGCTATTATCTATAGCCGATAGTGATATATATGGTGATATTATGAATCATCTGGAGAATCATCCCATGGTCAAATCAGTCGAACAAAATGGCCAGATAAAGCTTATGCAAAGCACTAATGATACATATTCATCTTCTCAGTGGGCGATGTATAATCCTGGATACTACTCTGCATTTACTGCTAACTCAAGCAGAGTAATATCTGCAACGCAGGATGTAGATATGGACGTTTATGAAGCGTGGATGTATATGAACCAAGAAACCATAAATCGTCGTGAGGTTGTAGTTGCAATTATTGATACAGGGGTTGATTATACTCATCCTGATTTAGCCGAGCATATATGGGTGAATATAAATGAAATTCCGGGTGATGGAATTGACAATGATATGAATGGTTATGTGGATGATATATATGGCTGGGATTATTATAATAATGATGCTAGTATTGGCCACTCCAAATATGATACAAGCAAGGGCATAAATCTATCTCTTCCAGAGGATAATGATGACCATGGTACTCATATAGCAGGAATAGTCGGAGCTGTGGCAAATAACGGAATTGGTATAGCAGGAATAGCCTCTAACATTGATATAAAGCTTATGATACTTAAAATTAACGGTGGTCCCGAGGGAACGGGGAGTATATCTGATGCGATACTTGCAATAAAATATGCAACCAGAATGGGAGCTGAGATTTGTAATATTAGTTGGGGGACAAACCAGTATTCACCTGCTTTAGAAGAGACTATCAGTGAATCTGACATGCTATTTGTAGCGGCGGCCGGCAATATGGGGAGAAATAATGATAACAGACCCGTCTATCCGGCAAGCTTTCCATTGAATAACCTTATCTCAGTAACATTTATTGATGCTAATGGCAAGCTTACCAAATTATCAAACTATGGGAAGGGGTCAGTGGAGATTGCTTCACCGGGGACTGATATATTGAGCACTGTTGTTGGAGCGTATAAAACACTCAGCGGTTCCTCTATGGCAGCACCTCAGGTAAGTGCTATTGCTTCCTTGCTGTATTCATATGATATGAATCTTTATCCCAAAGATGTAAAGGATATTATTATAAGGACCCTAAAGCCTATTCCTACGCTTAATGATTCTATAATTTATCCAGGAATACCAAATGCCCACAAGGCAGTACTGGAAATAAAAAATGCAAATCAAGATTCTGAGCCACCGGTTATAAATCTGGATACAATCTATGTGAGAGAGAACATCGCAATACCTGTAAGTGTTGAGGATGAAGGAGGATCAGGAGTCAGAGTAATAAGGTGGCTTGCAGGCAAAAGAGAAATAGCTGATTTTGGTCGAGGTACAATGGGATTAGTAATAAAAGATAGTAGAATAGATGTTTCAAAAGCAGGAGTTTACACAATCTATGCCAGCGATTATTCTGGAAATGAAAGCGTGCAGGTCTATGAAGCCACCGATGATATAACTCCACCCAAAATAACATCTAACTTTTCTGTTTCGAAGGATTATAGGGTAAGGGACGTTAGCATAAGAGCTATAGATAAGCAAAGTGGTATAAGAAGAGTTAAATATCTTCCCGGTGAGAAAAGTGCCTCTGACTTTCTGCCTGCTGGCGCAGGAATTGAACTTGATTTAGTGTCTGGTAGATACTCCTTTAGCGTAAAAAAAGACGGTATATATACTCTGTATGCCATAGATAATCGTGGTAATCAGACGATAAAGCCCATCGAAATAAAGACAGTTTTGTCGGAGGAGATAAAATTTACACGAAAGGAAAAAACCTTGACTGTCGGAGAAGGGTATTACTTAAAAGCTTTTGTTAAACCGGTAGACACAACGGATATCATAACATATACAAGCTCTGACGAGAGCATAGCTTCTATTAACAATAAAGGAAGAGTTACTACTTATAAAGAAGGAACTACAAAAATTACCGCAAGGACTAACAACGGACACAAGGTTGTATGTAGGCTTGTTGTAAAGAAAAGTCCATAAGTGGGTGAGCAGATAATGTTAATGCACTTTCGCATGCAAGCATGCAAAGCGCATTTACATTATCTGCTCACCCACTTATGCGTGAAAAAAAGTGATTGACGAGGAATTCCTTATGTGTTATAGTAAATAAGCAAAGAAAGAGGGCTTTTTTTTATGCCAAAAATAGCCGTCAGAAGCGAGTAGCAAGAAGCGCTACAAGAGAAAGCGGAGGTGGAAATTGTGCGCGTAAAAATCACATTGGCTTGTACGGATTGTAAGCAACGTAATTACGATATGACCAAGGAAAAGAAATTACATCCGGACAGAATGGAAACAAAGAAGTATTGTAAATTCTGCAGATCACACACATTACACAAGGAAACCAAATAAAGATTCTGAAAGGAATGTGAAGAAATGGGAGAAACAACTGGTAAGGTAGCTGAGAAAGCACCGAAGAAAAGCTGGTTTAAGGGTATAAAATCCGAATTCAAAAAAATAGTTTGGCCGGATAAAGAGACTCTTTCAAAACAGACAATTGCTGTTGTTATCGTTACGATCCTTTTAGGAGCGATTATTTTTCTATTGGACTATGTAATTGATCTGGGAATTAGCTTTATTTTAGGCTAAAGGCAGTATTGGAGGTTTAGTATGTCAGAAGCTAAATGGTACGTTGTTCACACATATTCAGGATATGAGAACAAAGTAAAAGCGAACATTGAGAAAATGATCGAAAACAGAAAGCTGCAGGATCAGATTTTAGAAGTATCTGTTCCCATGCAGGAAGTCATTGAAGTGAAAAATGGTGTGAGAAAACGTGTTCAGAAGAAGATGTTTCCCGGTTATGTATTACTGAATATGGTTATGAATGATGATGTATGGTATGTTGTTCGTAATACAAGGGGCGTTACAGGCTTCGTAGGACCAGATTCCAAACAACCGGTTCCACTATCTGAAACAGAAATGCGAAATATGGGAATTAAGGGCGATGAGGTCTTAGTAGACTTTGAGGTTGGTGATACTGTTATGGTAGTAACAGGAGTATGGGAAAATACAACGGGTATAATCAAGCAAATCAATACTCATAAGCAGATAGTTACCATAAGCGTGGATTTGTTCGGACGTGAAACTCCAGTAGAGATAAGTTTCAGTGATGTAAAGATTAGTAAGTAGTGAAACACAGCACATTTATTACCATGAAAGACATATTAGCCGTATGTACTCATGGGAATGCAGTAATTTACGCAGTTAGTGGGAGGGAAATCCCCGCAAACACCACATTATCAGGAGGTAAACAAAAATGGCTAAAAAGGTATCAGGTTATATTAAATTACAAATTCCTGCTGGAAAGGCAACACCGGCTCCTCCCGTAGGACCCGCATTAGGACAGCATGGTGTGAACATTGTTCAGTTCACAAAGGAATTTAATGCAAGAACCGCAGATCAGGATGGAATGATCATTCCTGTAGTTATTACGGTATATGCAGACAGAAGCTTCAGCTTCATTACAAAGACACCCCCAGCAGCTGTATTGTTAAAGAAGGCAGCAAATTTGAAGTCTGGCTCAGGCGTCCCTAATAAGACAAAGGTAGCTAAGATTAAGAAGGCCGATCTACAAAAAATTGCAGAGATTAAAATGCCTGACTTAAACGCAGCTAACATAGAAGCAGCCATGAGTATGGTTGCCGGTACTGCCAGAAGTATGGGCATTACTGTAGAAGACTAAGATGAATATTATATGCCTAATCTAAGAGCTGTATATTAACGGTTCACAAAGAGATTAAGTATTAAAATCTATTAATGTGGGAGGATATGCATGGCGGTAGCCATGGCGATTGGCTAATATGAAATGCCCGCCGTTTTCTTCCGATATTACCACTAGGAGGTTTATAGAATGAAAAGAGGAAAAAAGTATGTTAATGCTGCAAAGCTGATTGACAGAACAGCTCAATATGAAGCAGCAGAGGCAATTAACTTAGTAAAGCAATCCGCAGTTGCTAAGTTTGATGAAACAATTGAAGCTCATATCCGTTTAGGTGTTGATGGACGTCATGCAGAACAACAGGTTCGTGGAGCAGTGGTTCTACCTCACGGAACAGGTAAGACAGTACGTGTGCTGGTATTTGCAAAGGGCGATAAAGTAGCAGAGGCAGAGGCTGCAGGAGCAGACTATGTCGGAGGGGATGAGCTTATTCCCAAGATTCAGAATGAAGGTTGGTTTGAATTTGATGTTGTAGTTGCTACTCCTGATATGATGGGTGTTGTTGGACGTCTTGGTCGTGTACTTGGACCCAAAGGATTAATGCCAAATCCTAAGGCGGGTACAGTTACAATGGACGTTGCTAAGGCTATTAGTGATATAAAGGCAGGTAAGATTGAGTATAGATTGGATAAGACAAATATTATCCATGTACCAGTTGGAAAGGCTTCCTTTAGCGAAGAACAATTAAATGAAAACTTCCAGACATTGATGGGAGCTATCATAAAGGCTAGACCTTCAGCAGCAAAGGGACAATATCTTAAAAGCGTAACATTAGCTTCAACGATGGGCCCTGGTGTAAAACTTAATACAGCTAAACTAAGCTAACTCATGAAAATGTATGTTGACATGATGAATAAACTCGTGTTATAATCCATGAGCATGTATAAAACTGCCGAAGACAGTAGGTGCCGAAAGGCGTAAGGTTATGCCACCTACCGAGGAGAGATTGGTTAATGATATTAAATATAACCTCTTTTTGCTTCGGTAGAGAGAGGTTTTTTATTGATAAAATATTAAACTGTGACGAAACATCAAAGGAGGTGTACAAGGTGGCTAAAGTAGAATTAAAGCAGCCTATAGTTGATGAGATCAAGGGTATAGCAAAAGATGCAAAAGCCGTAGTGCTGGTTGATTATCGCGGACTCACAGTAGCGGAAGATACAGAGCTTCGTAAGAAGTTAAGAGAAGCCGGTATTGTATACAAGGTTTATAAGAATACTTTTTTAAACTTTGCATTTAAGGGAACTGAGTTTGAAGAATTATCAAAGGATCTAAACGGCCCCACAGCAGTAGCATTTGGTCTTGAAGATGCAACAGCTCCAGCTAGAATTATTAATGATATGGTAAAGAAAATGCCAAACTTAGAATTCAAGTCAGGAGTAGTAGAAGGAACCTATTACGATAATAAGGGAATCAAAATTATTGCAACAATTCCTTCAAGAGAAGTTCTTATTTCCAGATTGCTTGGAAGTATGC
>JAQVQL010000117.1 GCA_028701595.1 Herbinix sp. | reverse complement strand
ATTATTATACTTACCGCTTCTGAAGATGATGAGGACCTTTTTAATGCCATCAAATATGGAGCTTCTGGATATCTACTTAAAAATACGGATGGGCATAAGCTTGTTGAATATCTAGAAGATTTAGAGAATGGTGAAATGCCTTTATCACCGGGACTTGCTGCTAGATTAATGACAGAATTAAGAGATAACAAAAATGAGGATAAGTCCTCATCAAAGAATAATGTTAATCCTAAAAAAGAAGAGATTACAGAGCATCAACTGAAGGTACTGACTCTGATTGCTAAGGGAGCAACTTATAAAGAGGTCGGTGAAAAATTAGGGATAAGTGAGAGAACTGTAAAATATCATATTAATAATATTATTGATTTACTACATCTGGAAAACAAATCCCAGGCGATATATTACGCCGCAGAAAGGGGCCTATTGAAATAAATAGTAATTAAGTAATAGATACTGTCTAAAAGTACAGTCTTTTGTCAAAAAGACTGTACTTTTATTTTTTTATATTGTATTTGTATACATTACATCATCAAGACTGTCCTGATAAAATTAATATAATAGTATAAATCATCGGAGAAAATTCTTACTTACAAGTACACTGGGGCGTACTTTAATGGAGGTAATGTATGGCAATACAGGTTTTAGTCAAAGAGCAGGCAAATACTTATATGACGGATATCCTGGAAGGAGATTTTACTGAGTTCTATAATGAGTATTTCCCTAGGATATACCAGTATGTCCACTATCGTATAGGTGATTATCATGATGCCTGTGATGTTACAAGTCAAATATTCTTAAAAATATATGAAAAAAGAAGCTTTTATTGCTCCGAAAAAGCACCACTTTACGGATGGGTTTTTTGTATTGCACGTAATACAGTGATAGATTATTGCCGAAGGCATGCACATAATAAATTAATCACTCTGGATGCAGAAGAAGATATTGTAGATCGGGGATTGAGTCCCGAAGCAATCGTTGTAGAAAATGAAAATAAGCATCATCTGTATCAGGTAGTAAGTTCTCTTCGTGAAAGAGAGCGTAATATCATAACGTTAAAATACTGGGGCGGGATGACAAACCGTGAAATTGCCAAGATAACATGTCTAAGTGAAAGTAATGTAGCAGTCATTCTGTTTCGTACCATGGGCTACCTTCGTGATATTATGGAATGTATGGCATGATGATAGAAATAAATTATATTTATTTTTTGTAATACATATCAATCTCAAACGTATTTATCATTGTAAATATATTTCTGAGTATTATATCAGGAGATTTTATTAATTAAATGATTCTAGTATTTCAAAGGAGGATGAGTAATGAGTATTGCATCAGCAAAAGCGTATCTTGAAAGATTAAAGACCGACAAAGAATTTGGCGATAAGGTAAACAGCTTTGAAGACAAAGTAAAACGTAGAGAATTTGTTGTACAAGCAGGCTATTCATTTACAAAAGAGGAGATGGAGGAAATAGGCTCAGAATTAAGCGACCATGAACTGGATGCAGTCGCTGGGGGATGTTTCATTGATTTCTGCGAGTGCTATACTGACTGGCCTTGGTCCTAATCAAGTTTGGTATTCAAATTCAATTGAAAATGGTTGCCTCAAGCAGTTTACCTGTTTGTGGCAACCATTTCTATGTGAATTTCCTTTAAAAAAAATCTAGAGGGCAAGGCTTTGGCGGAAAAACCTTTTCTTTAATTAGCCAGCTTCGCTCCTGTGGAGTCAATGAATTAACAACCTGAGCTGCCAACTCCAATTCTTTCCTTTTTACATTGCACATCTGCTCTTCAGGAAGATGGACATCTCCAGTTGCTGATACATGATCATGCTTACAGCCTCCACCACAATAATACCTTGCAGCGCATGCTTTGCAGCTTTCATTAGTTTCAACAGGGCTTTGATCAAAATCCTTAAAGTCGAGAAGCTCCTGATCAATGCTGCCTATCTTATAATCATCCATTCCAACAAATCTATGGCATAGATAAAGGTCACCAGAGGGAGTAACAGATACCATATTCCTGCCTGCTCCACAAAAATACTTTTTCTTACCTTGATGAAGTTGATACAATAAAGCACCATATAGATAATTCCTTCCAATAAGCTTTCTTAAGGAAGGCACATCGAGTTCTTTAATCAGCTTATGCCAAACTTTAGCTTCTTCCTCTATAGAGCTCAACATGCTCTGTGTATTGCGAGCTGGCCCTTCTTTGCTATTCTCATCAGTAAATAAGGATTGTGAATTCATAGCTAGCGAAACTCTATGAAAACCAATATCCTGTAATGCATCCCTGACCACCTCAGGAGAAGTGGAACCCATAATAACAGAGTGGCCGGTGGTATTAGGCATGATTCCAAGAAGACTTTTTATCTTAGGTACAGCACGGTCATAGGAGCCTTGGCCTGATGAGTATGGTCGTTGTGAGTCCTGAAGCTCTTTCGTGCCATCAAAGCTAATCATAACTTTAAAATTATGCTCTTTAAAAAACATAATAATTTCGTCCGTAAGGAGAGTACCATTGGTTGTAATTGCAAAATTGGTCTTCTTTCCAAGCTTCCCCGTCTCTGCTTCAGCATATGCTACTACGGACTGAATCAATGGAAAATTAAGCAAAGGCTCACCACCGAAGAAAACAATATGTATTATTTTCATATCATTTGATTTCTTGATTAACCAGTCAACAGCCTGATATGCTGTCCTTTCATTCATTTTCGCACCAGTTTTATCCTCATAGCAATAAACACAACGTAGGTTGCAGGCCATGGTCACCAAGAGAGACATATGGGTTATGGAATTCATTAATTATACCTCTTTTCTTCGAATTTTGTCTTTACAAATAGCCTTAATAGATGCTTGCTATTGTTAATACGTTACACCCAAAAAAATATTACAAACAAATGTAATATTTTCTTTATTTGCTCGTATTAACATGAAGAGGAATCATTTTTCTAAAAAAGGTAAAGAGATTAGAATGGCAGGGAAGGGATTGGGATTATGAATAGAAAAGTTAAGAGGGTTTTTAACGGAGGTCTTGTTGCTGCTATATTGCTCCTTTGTCTGACTAGTTGTAAGAATTCTGACACTAATAGTGAAATAATTATAGGAATAGCATGGCCTTTTGAATCCGACCAGAGCTTATTTGAAGAAGGTATTGATATGGCTGTTGAGGATATCAATAAAGAGGGAGGAATCAGGGGGCAAAAACTCGTTTTACTTAAGCTTGACGATACTTCTGAGGTGACCACAGGTATGGCTGCCGCCAAAAAGTTGACAGAAAACTCATCAGTAAAGGCAGTAATAGGCCATAAAAGTTCATATATTTCTATTCCAGCCTCTGCAATTTATGAAGAAGCAGGACTGATAATGCTTTCGCCCTCCTCTACTTCACCGGAACTTACAAAGGACGGGGGTGGTACTACATTTCGTATGATTCCTAGTGATGAGGTCATTGCGTGGAGGGTAGCAAAATATCTATCGGATAATGATTATAAAAAAATCGTGCTGTATTATACGGAGGATTCCTATGGAAAAGGCTTAGCAGATGCCTTTGAAGATCAAGCAGGTCAATATGGTATTACAATTATAGACCGATTTAATAATTATCTGGGAACGGAAGAATTACAGCGTCAAGAACGAAAATGGAGAGCTTTTGGGTATGATGGATTTTTTGTTGCAGCATCAGTAGCAGATGGAAGCAAGTTTATATATGACGTTAGCCAGGCAGGTATCGAAGGGATATTTGTAGGTGGTAATGCTCTTGATAATGCCAGCTTCATGGAGGAGGCTGGAATTAATAAGGAACATATTGTTATTGGGTCTGTATTCGATCCAGAGGGTAATACAGTGGCAGAAAGCTATATACAGAAGTTTACTGAAAGGTATGGACAGACTCCTGATATATATTCAGTTCTAGGTTATGATTCAGTAAAAATTCTGAGTGATGCTTTAAGTAATACAAGCAACTATGATCGTAATGAAATAGCATCGGAATTAATAAAACTGAGTAAGTGGACTGGTGTATGCGGTGAACATGAGATTTCTGAAAATGGGGATGACATAGGCGACTTAGTAGTAATAAAAGAATTGAGGGATGGTATCTTCTCCCGTCTGGAAAGGTGAGGAATATGAAGAAAAATATATATCGAGAAATTACACTAAAAAAACTTTCCTCCCCAGAGCAACTGGATCAGCTTATTCGGCTTACTTCTCCTAAGGCATGGCTTGCAATGCTTGCTATATGGCTTATTATATTGGTATTTATAATCTGGAGCTTTGTTGGAAGCATACCTGCTAAGCTAGAGGGGACTGGTATTCTTCTAAATAATGCTGGTGTTTATTCCTTGAATTCAGAAAGCCAAGGACAGATAACTGATGTACGCTTTGAGAATGGAGATATGGTAAAAAAAGGAGATATTATTGCCAGAGTGGACCAGCCATATCTGGTGGAAGAGATTAACAGCCTTCTGGATAACCTGAATTCCATGGAGGAAGATAATAACATATATTCAAAGGACTATAAACAACTGAAAGAACAGATTACTAAGCTGCAGGAGGAGCTTCTATATCGATCCCGGATAACCTCCCCTATTTCTGGACGTATTATAGATATTAACATTCATAAGGGAAGCATCATAGATCAGGGATATAAAGTGGCAACATTAGATGAATATTCTTCAACAGTAAGGCTTGAAGCGGTAATATATGTATCAGCACAGCAAGGTGGAAAAATAAAGCCAGGTATGGAGGCACAGATTATCCCAAGCATTGTCAATAAAGAAGAATACGGTTATATGGTAGGTAGAGTGGTATCTGTAAGCGATTATCCTGCCACATCACAAGCGATGCTATCAACTTTGGGAAGCGAAGAGCTGGTAGCAATGCTAATGGGTGAGGGAGTACCTGTTCAGGTAAAAATTGATCTTACTCCAGATGATCAGACGGTGAGTGGGTACAAATGGTCATCCTATTCCGGTCCTCCCATCGTCATTCCGAGCGGAACCTTGGTACAGGGAGCTGTTATTATATCCAAGGAGAGGCCTGTGACAAAGATAATTCCTATTGCTAATGGGGAGGTGGAACAGGGTGGGGAATAAAAGAATTAAGGTTCCAACTGTTCTACAGATGGAAGCTGCAGAATGCGGAGCAGCTTCCCTTACCATGATTTTAAGATACTATGGGAAATATATACCTCTCGAGCAGGTAAGAACTGAGTGCGGGGTATCTCGTGATGGAAGTAAGGCCAGTAATATACTGAAAGCTGCCAGACATTTTGGTATGAAAGCGCAAGGATATCGTAAGGAACCTGCAAAACTTGAGAATATGCAGCTTCCAATTATTATTCATTGGAATTTCAGCCATTTTATGGTCCTTGAGGGAATTGGAAAAGGCAAATACTATTTAAATGATCCTGCTTCTGGAAGACGAAGTGTAACAGAAGACGAATTTAACCAATCCTTTACAGGCATCACTCTATCCTTCACGCCGTCAAAAGAATTTGTAAGGGAAGGTCATAAAAACAGCATTTTGAGGGTTGTTTTAAGTCGTTTGTCGGGTTTAAGGGTAGCCCTTACCTATGTAGTGCTTCTGGGAATGGCTCTTGTCATTACAGGAATTATTTTGCCGGTTTTTTCTCGAACCTTTATCGATGATGTCTTTCTTGGTGGCAATAACTCATGGGTAATGGCATTACTACTTGGAATGGGGATTACAGCTCTCTTAAGAGGAGTACTTACATGGATACAATCCAACATGTTGTTAAAAATAGAGACTAAGATAGCAGTAACAAGCTCCAGTAGCTTTTTGTGGCACATTTTAAGGCTTCCACCAGTGTTCTTTTCTCAAAGGGCATCAGGTGATATTGCTACTCGTATGCAAAGTAATGACCGTATAGCCAAATTTCTTTCGGGTAGGCTCACCGGTACGGTGGTAAATTTAGTTATGATAATTTTCTATTTTGTACTGATGATGAGATACAATGCGATATTGGCCATAATTGGCTTGCTTATTGCGGCGATTAATATTATATATTTAAAACTAGTTTCTGAACATAGAAAGGATAGTAATAGCAGGCTTCTAAAGGATAAAGGACTTCTTCTTTCAACGAGTATGAATGGTTTACAGATGATTGAATCAATTAAAGCAGGGGGATCGGAATCTGATTTTTTTGCTAAATGGTCAGGCTATCATGCAAAAGCACTTAATTCTGAGCAGGAATTGGGGGTATCATCTAATTATCTAGCCGCACTACCGGTGTTATTAACAGGAATAAATAATGGAGTGGTTTTGACTGCAGGAGCTTACTTTATTCTTCAGGGAAAAATGACAATTGGAATGCTTGTGGCATTTCAAAGCTTGATGGAAAGCTTTATGGCCCCTGTCAAAGAAATGGTGGGTCTAGGCACCGAGCTACAAGAAATCGAAGGTGAGATAGAAAGGCTAGAGGATGTGATGAAGCACCCCACTGATTACGACCCAACCGAGACTGTGGCGGAGTGTGAAGATAACTATAAACTTGAAGGCTATGTTGAACTAAAAAACATTACATTTGGATACAGTACATTAGAGCCCCCATTAATAGAAAACTTAAATCTAAAACTTAGACCTGGAAGTCGTGTGGCTCTAGTAGGTGGGTCTGGCAGTGGTAAGTCTACTATTGCTAAGCTAATAGCAGGAATATATCAACCATGGTCAGGAGAAATCTTATTTGATAAAATTCCCAGATCACAATGGCCAAAAACAGTGATTACCAATTCACTGTCAATGGTGGACCAAGAAATCAGAATGTTCCGTGATAGCATGCGTGATAATATAACCTTATGGGACGATACAATATCAGAAGCTGAGCTAACTCGTGCCACAAAGGATGCCAATATTCATGATGATATTACTGCCAGAATAGGGGGCTATGATCAAATAGTGGTAGAAGGGGGTAAAAACTTTAGCGGAGGACAAAGACAGCGTATTGAAATAGCCAGGGCTTTGGTGCAAAATCCATCAATATTAATTCTTGATGAAGCAACAAGTGCCCTTGATTCTCAAATGGAAAAGAT